>CAYZCC010000024.1:10407-14121 GCA_964476805.1 uncultured Desulfobacula sp. | reverse complement strand
AAAAGTGACAAAGGAGCGACCCTGGGTCTCCAGGATTTTGAAGTTATTGACAATTCCGGAATCCAACTGGATAATTTCGAGGATTTTAATTCAGACGATACGGTAAGCCTGACCATTTCAACCGACGGTGTCCCGACAACCAGTACGACAATAGAGATAGACTTAAGCGGGGTAACGGTCACCGACGATCAATCACAAATGACGTCCGTATTCTATTCTGCCTTGTCAAATGCGCTTGCCGACGGTCCGTTTTCCGTTGAAAAAGATGAGTCAGCCGATTCGATGACCCTCCGCACCACTGACGGATCAAATTTAACTTTGAGCGCAGCTTCCGGAGATACGGATAATGACGCCACCATTTCGTTATCAGCCCTTTCAGGGACGACCTCAGACACCGGTGACACCACTCTTGAGTTTACCGATGTAACCTCGGATGGAGTAACCTTCAATTCGGTGACCACTGGAGATGACCGCCTTGATGTGTCCATACCCGGCACCGGCAACACCGCGGTAGAAGGGTCAACCGTTGCGGTAAATGAAATCAGTTCTACAACTGCTGATGTCAAAACTGCTGCTGTCACCACAGGTACTTTGACAATTTATATGGATCCCGATATGGTTTTAACTTCGGACAGCCTGGCACCGGAAGGACTTTTCGGGACTGCCGGCACCGCTGTTACCGGCAGTTCCATCCTCACGCTGGGCGGCAATAATGGTTTTGACAATTTCGATGCAGGGGACAAAATCTCATTTGATGTTGACGGGAATACGGTTAGTTTTGAAGTTTCTTCAGCTGACGGTGGAACCACAGACGCAGGGATAGCACAGCAATTATTCGATGCATTGGATTCAGACATCACCAGTTCGAATTATTCTTTTGTCTTAAACGGCACCTCTGTTTCAATCTTAAAAAATGCGGATCTCGAAGACCCTATAGAGATAACAGATTTCACGGACAGCAATTTGGATGAATCAATGGCAGCGGATGCATCAATGACAGTTTCCACCGGTACCGGTGAAGGCACAGCCGAGCCTGAAAATAACCGTCTTGAGTCCGGAAATGAGTATCGGGATTCTGCCACCTCCTCTCTGTATGAAGATGAGGGGATCATCTTGTGGGAAAAACTGGATGAAAACGGTAACATAACAGGAGATTCCGGTCTGATCACTGTGGAAGATAAGGGAACGGTGTTTATCACCGAGCAGGGGTCCCAGACCCTGTCTTTTGACCTCTCTTCTGGAACGCTCGTTGCCGGGAATACCCTGACCATCAATACAGATGCTTCCGGATCACCGGACCCTCTTGATTTTGAAATTTTCCGGCAGGCGAATTCAATCAATGACACCTATCATTTTAAAGTCATTTCCGGGGGCAGCGTCGGCCATCTTCCAGAGGACGGCCAGGAAACTCTGACAATCCAGTGGGCGTCATCTGTTTCATCCGGCACATTTGAAATAGAGGGCCATGACCCTCCTGAAACCCCGGTACCGGTTGAAGTCGACGGCATGCTGCTTAATTTTTATGGCGGCAGCCTGTTCAGCGGGGATGTGTTTACCATCACCACGGATGAGTCGGGCCAGCCGGTGACACAGGATGATTCCGGAAATTACACCGGAGAACTGATGTCTGACTGGCACTGGACCCTGGATTCCTTTGCAGATGAATTCAACCGCAACGGGGCCGGCATGACGGCAGCAGTTACAAATGATAACCAACTGTTGTTTGAACAGGATAGCACCTATGCTGCCCTGGACAATATAACTTGGTCCGGCACCAGCGGATTCAGTGAAGACAATGCCGCCATAACGGTGCTGAACCACACGGCTCTTGATTTCACGGCGCTTGATATGCAGTTTGTCCGTTCTTCCGGCCTCTGGGGTATCGTAAATGATGCCACCGGAGGTATTTCTAAGATTATTCCTGAAGGCGGAGATGACAACCGCTTCAAGGTCGACCTGAATGGGGATGGGTTAGGAGATATTGAAATCAATTTTTCATCCCCGGTCACAGGAGACGGTTCTGTCAGTTTTGACCTGATAATGAAGGATCCATCTGACATCAATTATACATTGGGTGATTCAGCACTGGAAGACTGCGGGCTTTTAGCTGCAGCCGGGATTAATTCATTCTTCACAGGAGAAGATGCGCTGAATATAGACGTAAATTCAATCGTCAGTGATACCAGCCGTATTGGAGCAGGAATTATTGATTCGGAAACCGGAATCATCTCCCAGGGAGACAACCAGAATGCACTGGCCATGTCAAATATCCAACATGAGATACTGCCGCTTAAGCAATGGGAATTCGTCCGGGGTCAGGATGCCACCTCCAGCATAGTGGATACCACTCTGGATGATTATTATAACGCCATGATCGGTTCTCTGGGGATCACATCGAGATCCATTACCTCATCCAGAGAATTTGCAGATATAATGGTCAATCAGTTGACTGAGAAGCGGGATGCGGTTTCCGCGGTATCCCTGGATGAAGAGATGATCAAACTGATGGAATACCAGAATGCGTATACTGCCGCATCAAAACTGCTGACAGTAGCAGATGAAATGCTCCAGACCCTTTTAGCCGTTAGATAAAAAATGATTAGAGGAGAACAGACATGAGAGTTCCTACCATCACCTTATATCGGACATCAATGTTCCAGCTGAATACCCTGACCAATAATCTTAATGATGCCAATGAAGTGATCGCCACTCAAAAAAAGATCAACTCTATATCCGATGACCCCATTGGAGTGACCCAGGTACTGGATATCAGCCAGTCTATTGAAAACATAGAACAGCTGGGGACCAATATTGATATGGGGATCACCTGGATCAATACGGTTGAAACAGCCCTTAACTCCATTCAGGACCAACTGCTTGAAACCAAGCTGCTCTGTACTCAGCTGGCAAACGCTTCTGTCAGTGCATCGGAAAGGACAGATGCCGTTGAAACCATCGAAGGCATCATCGACCAGATACTGGCACTGGGAAATACCCAGGTCAACGGCGCCTATGTTTTTTCGGGTACAAAGACCAACGTGTTACCATTTTCCTATGATGAAGAAAGTGCTTCCGGCGTAATTTATAATGGCAACGATACCGCGTTTGCCATACAAACAAGTACGACATCGACGCTTGAGGTAGGACGTGTGGGCCAGGATGTATTTACCGAAAATAACATACGCATAGACACGACAAACAACACCCTTTTTCTCACAGAAGACCCCGGAATGGGACTCAGTTCTATGAAGGTTCTGCAGGCAACGATTCCGGAGGGGAATTTTACCCCCCAGGAACTGGCTGTACTTGTTAAGAATGCCATGAATCTGGCTTCAGAAGAATCCGGCTACCAGGTGACCTATGAGGTGGAATACAATACTGAAACCAATCGGTTTTCCTTCAGTGATGATGGAACAACAGACGGTTATTTTGGATTTGATCTTCTCTGGGAATCCGGTGAAACACCCCGCATAAGCGGAATCAATACCGAGGGAATTTTAGCAGAAGATGTTGATATCAATATTGTTAATGATAATGCATTGATCTATGAAACGCCTGACCCCGAAGGGAGTGCTCCCCTGCGTCTGACGTTTAACAGTGACGGGCGATGGGAAATCCTCAACGACCCGGGGTATGACCTTCCCCTTGAAATAGACGGATCCAGTTCCCATGTCTCACTGGATCTGGACAAGGACGGGATTGGAGACCTCGAAA
>CAYZCC010000024.1:2355-10397 GCA_964476805.1 uncultured Desulfobacula sp. | reverse complement strand
CGCAGGCGATTATGTCGAATTTGATATCATCAAAGGAACCAGTGATACAAGTATTGGACCCGACCTGGGTTTTTCTGGCGATGTTTCCTACCAGCCGCCTCACAGTGATTTTCATGTGACATTGAAAAGCTTTGATGATACAAATAACGTTATTGATTTTAAAGAACATACCGATAGCGGATCTTCCGACCAGCTGTCTGCAGCCATCCCACCGGGAGATTATTCAGATTTGTCAGAACTTTCACAAGCAATTGAGGAGGCCATGGAAGAGGCATCGGTCAACGGTGTAGACTATGTTGTGTCATACAGTGAAACGACAAATAAATTTACTATATCCGATAATGGCGGCAGCCTGGACACTCTTGAGCTTTTATGGAAAACAGGGACAAATGCCAGTACTTCAGCCGGTTCAGAGCTGGGGTACGATCCGACACTTGGAGATGATACTGATGAGGTAAGCTATACCGGAGATTCACCTGTTACTCTGTTTGAAATCGTTGAGGGTGTGAATGATACCATTGATCTCAAGGAAATCCTGGCCGGCTCTGGCAGCAGCGCTGTCAGTGAATTTAGTGCCGTGATCGCACACGGAAGCTACACCGACATTGACAGCTTTGCACGGGCTGTGGAAGATGCACTTGAAGATGCTTCCGAACAGAATGGAAACCGGATTAATTATGCTGTAACTTATAATGAATTCACAAGGGGATTTACCATCAAAGAAGACGGCGGTACCGGCGAAAAACTGGAAAGTTTAGAACTGTTATGGGGCACGGGTCAGAACACTTCAACCAGTGCAGCCACCACACTTGGTTTTCTCCAGGAAGATAAGGTATCCTCTCCTGTCCAGGGGGAAACGGTCAGTTATGGTATATTTGAAACTTTGTCCGCATTGAAAGATTACTTTGCCAATGACGATATTGCTGGTATTCAGCGGACAATGACAAGATTGGACACCCATTATAACAGCATGACATCAATCCTATCAGATTCCGGCATGAAATATAACCGCCTGACCACCACCGAACAGATCCTGATCAATATCAATTTTTCTTTAACCGAACGCAAATCCATGATTGAAGATGCCGATATTGTAGAATCCATAATGGAGCTCGAATCCATCCAGACCGCTTATGAAGCGGCCTTGAATACCACTTCCAAAATCATAAGCCTGAGCCTGGCTGATTATCTGTGATAAAGAAAAGCCTCATAGAATTGTTTGGGATCCTGCCTGAAACTTCCGGGGAAAGCCAGGTAATGTCCTTGTAATGACTGGATAGGAGTTTTTCGCCTTAAGGTTCTCAAGGGAAGTCGGGTGTTGTATGTCCAGATGTTCTCGAGCAGATTTCCTTTTCCCGAGTCCAGCTGATTCATGAATGAATTTCTTCTCTTTTTGCTTAGTGCAGACCATATATTTCTAAGGTTATTCAAGGTGGCATCTGTCATGCTTTTTAAATATTGGGGTACCAGATCATTCACCCGGCAATAGGTTTTGATAAGCGCTTCCTGGCCGCGGTCTGGTTCAATGGAATCCGCATCTGAATCAAACAGTACAATTGAATCCGTATAGATGATCCCCCGCACCGAAAGAGGATACTGGCTGATCACCTTGTTTAAAAAAAACATCCCGGACTTAAAGGACAAACGACTGATGTCTGCAAATGCAACCCTAACGAGTAATCCATCAGGACCTGAATATCCAAAGGCCTTTGTTGGCCGGCTGAGCCGGAAAGAAACACATTGGTGTAGTAGAAAAACGTACCGCGGTAATCATTTAATGCAACCGGAAGCGCCTGTTGAAAAGACGGAAGCCTGGAGACCCCGTATCGTTTCAGGCATCTGTTCAGGCCTGATCTGGAGCATTTAGGAAAGACAAACCGACGGATCACCTGGTGAAGATCATCCAGGCCCAGCCGAAGACAATTTCTAAGCAGCACGGCTGCAAGTTCCTTTTCCGGAGTCAGGGATGTCCTTATATTATGAGGTGTGTGGGATTTGTCATAAACGAAACTTCGATTCTTCCACCGCCTTATCGTCGTCTCGCTGACACCGATCCTCATGGCAAGTTCAGAAATTCTCATTTGTGGATTATTTTGGATAAACGTTCGCTGGGCAGGTGTGGTCCTGGCATTTTTGTGAAGATTTATCTGCATGTCAAGCCCTCTCTTTTTCATTTTCCTTATCCCCTTTTGGGATTGTTTCAGGAAAATATTTTGTTGCATTCCAACGCCACCGGCAAAATAGTTTGACTCTGATATTTAAGGAGGGTACCGAAGAGAGGGCTCGAACCTCCACACCTCACGGCACTAGATCCTAAGTCTAGCGTGTCTACCAATTCCACCACTTCGGCACACTCGATAAAATAATTTTGAATTTTTAAAATAGAACCCCGGCTGTTCATCTTCATTTTAAATTCAAAACGACGGCTTTCTATTATCTGGTGCCGAAGGGGAGATTCGAACTCCCACAAGCGTTCGCTCACTTGTCCCTGAAACAAGCGCGTCTACCAATTCCGCCACTCCGGCACAAAAATATTGCTTTAAAAAAGCAATTGGAATATATATTTGTTTAAAAAATTTGTCAAGATTGCTGTTCCAGATTGGAAAACAAATATGGAGTTAATTGAAAATTTAGACCAGATTAAAAAGCCCTTTAAAAATGCGGTTTTAACAACCGGTAATTTTGACGGGGTTCATAAAGGGCATCAAAGCCTTTGCAGACAGGTTATTGAAAAGGCAAAACAGATAGGCGGCACCTCTGTTGTGATGATATTTGATCCGCATCCACTGGAAACATTGGGGAAACCAAGTCCTGCCCCCATTACCAGGAAAGATCAAAAAATTGAGCTGATTGAAAAATGCGGTATCGATGTCTTAGTGTGTATTCAATTTGATATGGCTTTTGCATCCATTACTGCCACTGACTTTATCAAAGAGATACTGATAAAAAAAATGGGCATCAAAGCCATTATTATGGGTGCGGATTACTCATTTGGAAGGAATCGGACCGGCCGCATTGAACTTTTAAAAAAACATGGAGAAAAATCAGGGTTTGAAACGGTTATCTCTGAATGGGTAATAGATACTGACTCTGGAAATAAGAGGATCAGCAGTACCCGAATACGTGATATTATCAGTGCCGGCAGAGTTGACCAGGCAATGAAATTTTTGGGACGGCACTACCAGATTCGAGGAAAGGTTATGAAAGGCCGTGAACGGGGGGGGAGTAAACTTGGCTTCCCGACAGCCAATATCAAACTCCATGATGAGCTCTGTCCTAAACCTGGAGTTTATGCTGTTTTTGTTGAAACTATTATGGGTAATTTCCAGGGAGTTGCCAATATTGGCTTCTCTCCAACGTTTGGTGATCATATGTTTACAATTGAAGTGCACATTCTTGATTTTAACCAGGATATTTATGATACCAGAATACGGATCAACATGGTAGAAAGGCTCAGAGATGAAATAAAATTTAATTCAATTCCAGCGCTTTCCGAACAAATCAGCAAAGATATTGAAACGGCAAAGGAGATATTGGAAAAAGATGGCGATTCTTAAAATCCTGACCTATCCTGAAAAATCCTTACAACTGACATCTGTCACTGTTGACAATATTGATGATGATATCAAACAGCTTGTCCAGGACATGGGCGAAACCATGTTTGATGCACCGGGTGTCGGTCTTGCAGCGCCCCAGGTAGGCGTAAACAAAAGAGTGATTGTCTTTGATGTCAATGCCCGGGATAAGAATGAAGAGAAAACAGAAGAGAAAACAGAAGAGAAAAAAAATGAATTCAGAGGGTTGATAAATCCTGAGATTACGGAGGCTTCAGGCTCAATAATCTCAGAGAAGAGGGGTGTTTAAGTGTTTTAGATTATAACTCTGATGTAAAGCGGTATGAAAAAATTATCGTAAAGGCGCTGACTATTGATGGGGAAAAAGTTGAATTCCACTTGGAAGGTATCCCTGCCATTATACTGCAGCATGAAATTGATCATCTGGATGGAATTTTGTTTATTGACAGAATCAGTGCTTTAAAAAGAGGCATGTACAAAAAAAAAATAAAGAAACGACTTAAAAAAGAGCAGTCATTTGAAAACTGAAATTATATATATGGGAACACCTGATTTCAGTGTTGCGGCATTATTAAGTCTTGCTTCCAACAAAGAGTTTAATATCAAACTTGTTGTCACCCAGCCTGACAGGCCAAAGGGCCGCGGGAAAAAACTGACACCCCCGCCGGTTAAAACAGCGGCACAAAAAATCGGCCTTGAAATTTTTCAGCCAGAGGATATAAACAGCCCGGAATCCATTGCAAAGCTTTTATCTTTAAAACCCGATTTTTTTGTAGTGGCAGCCTTTGGGCAGATCCTCTCCAGAAAAATCCTGGACATCCCCAGAATATATCCCATAAATATCCATGCGTCACTTCTGCCAAAGTACAGAGGATCCTCACCGATCCAGGCGGCAATTTACAATATGGATAAACATACCGGTGTTACGACAATGGTCATAACTGAAAATTTGGATGCAGGAGATATTCTGCTTTCCGCCTCGACATCTATTTCAAAAAGCGATACGGCCCAGGACCTGCATGACACCTTAACTCTGCTGGGTGCTGACCTGATTGTGAAGACCCTACATCAAATCCTGGAAAACAAGATCGACCCAACACCTCAGAATCACTCCGAGGCAAGTTATGTAAAGATGCTTAAAAAAAGTGATGGGAAAATCAACTGGCATCTCTCCAGCAGTCAGGTCTGTGCTCACATTAATGCCATGACCCCATGGCCCGGCGCCTTTACAAAATTAGACGGGGAAAAATTAAAAATTTATCAAGCGGTTCCCTGCCATAAAGTTTGTAAGCATGATCCCTGTGTTATTTTTGAATGCAGCAAAGAAGGCATCCATGTTGCAACAGGTGACGGCTGTGTCACAATTCTTGAACTCATGGGAACTTCAGGGAAACGGCTGCAGGCTTTTGAATTTTTATGCGGCCATAAAATTGATATGCCTGCAAAATTTGACTGCTGAATGACTCTATATTAACTGCTGAATGACTCTATATTAAAGGTATGGATGGTTTTTTTGCAGAAAAACCAGAAAGAAAAACCAGAAAGAAAAACCAGAAAGAAAAATTAGAAAGAAAAATTTAATAACAGGAGAAAACAAATGGGAATTATCGCCGCTTCAATTTTATCAGCTGATTTTACAAAACTTGGCCAGGAACTTGTAGATATTGAGAAAGCGGGTGCAGACTGGATACACATTGATGTCATGGACGGACAGTTTGTGCCGAATATAACCTATGGACCCATTATTGTTGATGCCTGTTCAAAGGCATCCAACCTGACCCTTGATGTTCATCTCATGATCGAAAAACCGGATCCCATCATCCCGGAATTTATAAAAGCAGGAGCGAATTATATTTCCGTACATCAAGAAGCCTGCACCCACCTCCACAGGAGTCTTCAACTCATTAAAAGCTTTAATATCAAGGCGGGCGTTGCACTGAACCCTGCCACTCCGGTTTCATCCATTGAGTGGGTGATTGATGAACTTGACTTTGTCCTGATCATGAGCGTGAATCCGGGATTCGGGGGGCAGAAATTTATAAAATCCAGTGTGGATAAGATCAGAGAACTTTCAAGACTCCTGAAAGACAAAAACGCCCATGCTGTTATCCAGGTGGATGGCGGCATCAGTCCAGAAACCATAAAATCGGTATCAGATGCAGGGGCTGCATCATTTGTTGCAGGTTCTGCTATTTTCCACACAGATGATTACAAAGAGACGATTCAAAATCTGCGCCAGAACATGTAAATGCGATATAGCATAAGAGTAAAAATAAGCGCCTATATCCTTAAAGCTCATATGGGGTCAAACTCTCCCATCCTTTCTCAGTTACAAGCAGCGTCTGTTCAAATTGTGCTGATAAAGAGCCATCATCTGTCACGGCTGTCCATCTATCCTCAAGTATATGCAGCTCCTTTTTCCCAAGATTAATCATGGGCTCAATAGTAAAGACCATACCTGGGAAAAGAGTAATGCCTTCTCCTCGTTTTCCAAAGTGGAGCACCTGGGGCTGCTCATGGAAATCTATACCCACGCCATGGCCGATAAATTCTCTGACCACAGAACATCCCTGGGACTCCGCATAATTTTGAATGGCAAATCCGATATCACCCAGTGTAGCGCCTGGAACGATTGCTTCAATCCCTCTTTTTAAGGATTGAGCGGCCACATTAACAATTTTTTTCCCCTCTTTTGTTGGCGTGCCCACAAAAAATGTTTTACTGGCATCGGCATAATACCCATCCAGGATTGGCGTGATGTCAACATTGACAATATCACCATCCTTTAAAATATAATCTCCCGGAATACCATGGCATATGACATCATTCACCGAGACACATACACTTTTTGGGAACCCCCTGTAATTCAGAGGTGCTGGAATCGCTCCTGCTTTGATGGTCTCTTCATGAACAAGCGTATTGATATCGTCAGTTTTAAGACCGGGTTCAATTATTTTTTCAACCTGGTCAAGTATAGACAGCAGCAGTTCTCCGCTTTTTTTTATACCCTCTATTTCATTGGAATCCTTTAAATGAATATCATATTTTCGTTTGTATTCCTCTTTTATACTCACTCTTGCTTTTTTATTTCTGCAGCAGCGTTTAAATTTTTTCCCGGAGCCGCAGGGGCATGGGCTGTTTTGTCCAATTTTTGCAGATTTATGTTTCATTTAAGTTTAAGCTCCTGCCGGATATCCCCACAATGAGTGGGAATAAGCATTTCTAATTTGAATTTTAATAAGATCTCCAACTTTTATATTTTCAGAGGGGAAATGAACAATTTTATTACATGCACTTCTACCTGTCATCTGTTCCATATTTTTTTTATTTTTTTCAAATTCATTGTGTTTTTTTGCACTTTTCCCTTCAACAAGTATTTCAAGCGTTTTCCCTATGGTTCCCCTGTTTTTCTCTTTTGTATAGTATGCTTGTAATTCTAACAATTTATTGAGTCTGTCAAATTTTTCCTTCTCAGGGAGCTGATTTGAAAATTTTGATGCCGGAGCAGAAGATCTGTCAGAATAAGCAAAGGCAAATATTGAATCAAACTCTATTTCACGTAAAAGATCCATGGTCTCATTGAAATCTTTATTTGTTTCAGATGGGAAGCCCACTATGATATCAGTTGACACCCCTATATCAGGGCACTGCTGCTTAAGATCTGCAATCTTTTTTATGTAGGTCTGCCTTGAATATCCCCGGTTCATTTTTTTAAGGATTCTGTCTGATCCTGACTGTACTGGAAGATGGAGGTGGTTGCAGACTTCATCAATATCTCTGATTGCATGTATCAACTCCATGGAGAGGTCTTTGGGGTGGGATGTTGCAAATCTTATCCGCCGGATGTTCTCTATTTCACTGACCCGGTTCAGAAGCCTGGCAAATGAAATCCCTCCATCCTGCCGGCCATAAGAGTTCACATTCTGCCCTAAAAGATTGATCTCTCTGACACCTGATTCTGCAAGCATTGAAATCTCTCTAATAATACTTTCAGGGCGCCTGCTTCTCTCCTTTCCTCTGACATGGGGCACCACACAATAAGTGCAGAAATTTTCACACCCCTGCATTATTGTAACAAACCTTGAGACTGAATTCTCATTAATGCGGGAGGAATCCGGTTCAGGATCTTCCGTGCTGTAATTTTGAAAAACTGCATTATCAATCCTGGAAATAGCAAAAGGGGTTTCATAAATCTTTTCAGAATCATCGATATCCACAATTCTCTTTTTCCTTTTTTTTGCAGCTTCAATATGCTGTCCAAACCTTTCAAACGCCCGGGTACCCAGAACAATATCAAGATGAGGCACTCTTTTAAAAGCTCTTTTACCCTCCTGCTGAGCGACACACCCTGCCATGACGATAATCATATCCGGTTTTCTTTTTTTGATTTTCGCAAACCGTCCAAGAAAACTGAATGCCTTCTCTTCAGCCTTATGGCGAATGGAGCAGGTGTTGCATACAACAATA
>CAYZCC010000024.1:0-2345 GCA_964476805.1 uncultured Desulfobacula sp. | reverse complement strand
ACAACAATATCTGCCTGATCCATATCACTTGTCTGGTTATAGCCCCTGGCGCTTAGTATCATGGCAAGTTTTTCAGAATCATACACATTCATCTGGCAGCCAATGGTATTTATATATGCATACGCCTTAGATTTCACTGAATTTAAATCCCTTTTGCAGCTCCTTTATAATCATTTGCGCTGTTTTCATACGATCCGGCGCAATGGCAAGCCTTATATGACCATTTTGAGCATCCAGAGTCGTTGCAACAGCGACACCTTCATGGCCTTCAAAAATAAATTTTATAAAACCTATCCTGCTTTTATCAACACGGTACTCTCTCAGGATCGTTTTCATATCATTTTTCCAATTCAGAATCTACAGGCTGCTGCACAACACCCATTCTCCCCAATTTCTTTGTTGAAAATCTGGAATATATCATTATTGCCCAAATTTTTAAATCTTTTTTGCGTATTGAATTTTACCAAATTGACTTTATATATTTTTACCGGTATAACCTCTTTTTTAAATCAATGGAAACAATACTTAAATATTTTAAACCTGATGAAAAACAGGTTAATCTTTTGAGTCAGGGACTTGGCTGCCACAGAATTCTGTCCTCTCTTCTTGTTGGCAGAGGTGTCATTGACCTTGATGATGCCCGTTTTTTTTTAAATCCAGATTTCAGCAGCCTTACCGATCCATCTCTATTAAAGGATATGGACAAGGCCGTACTCAGAATTTTCACCGCCATAAAAAATGGGGAAAAAATACTTATTTTTGGTGATTTTGATGCCGACGGAGTGACATCCACAGCACTTCTGTCTGAATTCCTTGAACACTGCAATGCCAATATTTCATGGTATATTCCCCACCGGATAAAAGAGGGTTATTCTCTACAGTCCGATCATATTAAAATGGCAGTGGAACAGGATATTGATCTGATTATTACTGTTGACTGCGGTATTACAAGCCACCATGCGATCAAAAAAGCAAAGTTAGAAGACATTGATGTCATTATCACCGACCACCATGAACCGGATGGAGACCTGCCTGAATCCTTTGCAGTCATTGATCCCAAAAGAGAAGACTGCCATGCCGGACTGGAGATTCTTGCAGGTGTCGGCGTTGCACTTTTTCTTGTCATGGCTTTAAGAAAGTTTTTAAGGGATAAAAACTTCTGGCAGGAAATTATGGAACCAAATCTTGCAGACTATTTAGACCTGTTTGCCATTGGAACCATTGGAGATATGGTGCCATTGATTCATGAAAACCGCATACTGTGTGTTGCCGGCATAAAAAAAATCAGGGAAGGGACAAGAGCCGGGCTAAAATCCATTGTAAAAATCTGCAGGCTGGATCAAAAAAAAATAGTTTCAGATGATATATCCTTTAAAATTGTGCCAAGAATTAATGCAGCAGGAAGGATATCCCATTCAAGGATCTGTGTTTCACAACTGGTTGACAGTAACAGGGTCAGTGCTGAGAAAACAGCAGCAGTTCTTGACCACTTAAATGTCAAACGCCAAAAAATAGAGCGTGAAATCGTCGAGGAGATTGAAAACAGAATATTAAAAAACCGTGAACTCCTGCAAAAAAAGATCCTGTTTTTATGGGATGAGAAATGGAATCCAAGTGTCCTTGGAATTGCGGCATCCAGACTGTCAAAAAAATATTTCTGTCCTGTCATTTTACTCTCCAGCGCTCAAAAGAATGCCGTTGGATCCGGTCGAAGTATAAACAGCATCAATATCTTCCAGGTTCTTCAAAAAAACCAGTCACTACTTGTTAAATTCGGCGGTCATGCAATGGCATGCGGATTGACTGTGAAAACTGAAAACCTTGACCTGCTTTATGAAAATTTGAACCAATACATTGAAAAAACATACTCTGAAGAAGATTTTCATAAGACAAAATTTATTGATGCGGTTCTGGATATTGAACAGATTAATTACACCCTTGCAAAAGAGATTGACCAGTTAAGGCCTTTTGGGGTCGCCAACCCTGAGCCTGTTTTTTTATTAAGAAAAATCAGTGTCAGGTCATCTCACCTGATCGCAGGCAGGCACAGAAAAATGATTCTTGAAGATGCCTGCTCCTCAAATTCAAACCTGGTCAATGCCTTCCATTTCAATATTGAAGACCCAGATAACCTGCCAGATTTTTATTCTGAAATTGCCTTTAAACTGAAAAAAGATAAATTTAAAAAAAGCAGTGCCCAGATTATTATTGAACAATTATAGATTAAACTTGCAAAATAGTGTGTTTTTATTGTATAGTTACAGATTAATATTTTATAATTTTTAATAACTTGATGGTCTCGTAAAAAGTCAAAAATGACAAAGTCGCTATATATAATTTCAGTA
>CAYZCC010000023.1:0-16615 GCA_964476805.1 uncultured Desulfobacula sp. | reverse complement strand
TGAAAACTCAATGCCGGCAAAATACCTCATGATAACATCCAGAGTCCCTGCCATTACACCGGTGTGGATCCCTTCAGGAGTGGTGCCTCCCTGGGTGTCATTTACATCACTCTCCATTGCTTCCAAAAACCATTCCCAGGCGGTATTCCCGGCATGGATGTAGCTTGAGACAACTGCATGAACAACCTTGGAGAGAGTGGAACCATGGCTTGTCCGCTGCTCATAATACGCATAATTCTGCTTCACTAAATCCAGGGAATCTTTTACAGGATACCCCAGCCGCTGTAAAATATGACACACTTCATCCGGTTTCAGAACATAGAAAGTCATTAAAACATCTGCCTGTTTGGCAAGTTTGTAATGATCAGGAGAATCCCCCTCTGCTTTCAGTATTCTATCCATTCTGTGAATATTATCATATTTTTCTTTGTAACCCTCCCAGTCAAGCTCTTTAAGATCCATGTACCCGTCAAACTGACTGATAATATTATCTTGGGAGAGGGTGACACTGATTTTTTTAATCATCTGTTCCCACTTTTCTCTCTCCCTGGTTTTAAAACCTGTTTTTTTCTGTAGTGTTTTAATCACTTTTTTCGGGAGTCTCTCCATGAGCTCAACCATCTTTTCCAGCAGCCAGACAACCATGATATTGGTATAGGCATTATCTTTGATGCCATGTTCGCTTGAGCCGGGAAGGGCTTCATGAAATTCATCTGGTCCCATAACACCCTTGATATGAAACCTTTCTGTTTTTGGGTCATAAACTGCTGCACTGGCCCAGAATCGTGCAATTTCAAGCATTATTTCCGCACCATATTCATGCAGGAATTTTTTATCATTTGAACTCTCTATATATTTAAAAACATTATTAAATACTGCTATGGACACATGTCTCTGGCGGCGGCTCAAATCCGGTCCCCAGGAGCCGTCCTTTGGATTAAAATGCACACTCTGTGTCTCTTCGCTGCCGTCATCAGCCGTCTGCCAGGGATACATTGCTCCCTTGTACCCGTTCTGTTTTGCATACTCTCTTGCCCCTTCAAGCCGCCGGTAGCGATACATCAGCAGCGCCCGGGTAATTTGAGGAAAATGCAGATTATAAAATGGGAATATATAGAGCTCATCCCAGAAAATATGCCCTCTGTATGCTTCTCCGTGAAGGCCTCTTGCAGGCATTCCAGCATCAATACTTTTATTGTGAGGGGATGCTGTCACCATGAGGTGGTATATATGCAGTCTTGCAATTTTCTGTATAAACCTGTCACCGTCGATCTTGATATCGGCTTTATCCCAGATTGCTTTCCACGCCTTTACATGGGGCAAAAAAACGTTACGAAAGGAAAGGATTTTTGAAATCGCGGCTGTTGCGGATTTTTTCGGATCTGAACTCTCACTATCAAGGGAAGTATAAACTGACACCATTTTTTCAAGCGTATAAGTGGTATTTTCTTTGGCTTTGAAGGTATACTCCTCTCCTACTTTTCCCCTCTCTTTGGCAATCTCTTTTTTTGCCCGGGCAGTTGTCAGATTGTTGTACAAAAAGGTCTTTGCACTCATTACAACATCATATCCGGATTGATTTGTCCGGACATGCAGATAGATACCGTTTCTGGTTTCTCCCTCTGAAACAGGTGTAAGATGCTTTGAAGTGAGTGTGCTGTAGCGGGCAACCCCTTTATTGATAATTGTGCCATCCAGTGAAGAGCGTATGGTCAAAGGGGCTGAATAATTCAAAGGCGTGATCGTGTAACGCACAGCACAGATATGAGGATCTGCCATACTGGCAATACGCTTGCTGTAAATTCTGTTCAGACGTCCCAGCCAGTCTTTGCATACCAGGGTTCTTTCCATATACCCTTTTTGCATATTCAGATTCTGTTTATAACTGACCCTCTCCATCTCCATGGGATTGATAAAGTCACCCCTGCCGATTTTAAACTCAATCAGGTGCCAGTTAGGGCAGTTTACAAAATCATTATTATAAATATCTCTACCCTGGATTCTGGTTGAAACTTTATTGAATATACCGGCAATATAAGTTCCTGGATAGTGGCTGCCTGAAGCATATGCCCCCTCAAAAGCACCTCGGGTTCCAAGATATCCGTTTCCCACTGTGCATAAAGTCTCCCGCAGCTTTTCCTCTTCCGGTTTAAAGCGGTCATAGGTGAGATTCCAGCCGTCACTTTCAATCCCTTTATCAAACCACTGGTTAATCTCCTCAAAGGAGATATCGGCAAGATCCTGGATTACAATATCCGCACCATTGAGTTTGAGCTGATCACCCATGTTATTGCGGTCTATTCCAAGGGTTAAACCAAAGTTACCGTTCCTGCCGGCCTGGACACCGGAAATCGCATCTTCTACAACAACACACTCATTGGGCAGCAACCCGAGATTTTTTGCAGCAGTCACAAAAATATCCGCATCAGGTTTTCCTTTAAGGTTCAGCTCTTTTGAGACTTCACCATCAACCCGGGTGGCAAAAAGATCGCTGTGGCCTGCCAGTTCCAATATCAGTCTGCAATTTCTGCTTGAGGAGGCAACACCGACCTTAATCCCCCTTTTTTTAAGCTGTTTCACAAATTGAATGGAGGATTCAAAAACATCAGGCCCCTCTTTTTTAAGTACCGCCTGAAAATCAATATTTTTTCTGTTTCCAAGCCCGCACACGGTTGCTTTGTCAGGAGGATCATCAAGGTCTCCATATTCAAGCACAATATCCCGGGATTCTAAAAAACTCTGGACCCCTTTGGGTCTGGGTTTGCCGTCAACATACTGGATATAATCCTCTTCAGGATCAAAGGGCACAAAAGGTTTGTTCTCTTTTTCAGCCGTTTTTTTTAAATAATCATTAAACATGCTTTCCCATGCCAGCGCATGCACTCTTGCCGTACCGGTGATCACTCCGTCCAGATCAAAAATGACACCCTTGAATTTTGTAGTCGACATTATTTTTCCTCTCTTGATAATAATCCCATGATAGTAACCAGCATATCAGGTTCAGGCACAATGATGGCGCCAGGGCATACGGCCCTGACTTTTTGTGCCAGATCTTCATCTCTAGTTACAAAAATTGAAAATGTATCTTCTGTCCTCTCCATTGATGCAGTTATCATTGGCACATCCGATCCTGTATCTCCGCAGACAAGATGCGGACCACAATCCAGGTTGAGACAGAGTTCTGAATCAAGATATTTAACAGCATCTGCCTTGTTAAAATCCCTGCTGCCGGACGCTTTATCATCACTGGTAAGTATAATTTCCACGTCAAGGCCGGTATCTTCAATTCTGAAATTTTCATGTTCAGGATCCAGTTCTGAAACCATATCCTTGATAAGTGACAAAAATTTTAAAGACGACTTCTCTTCTATTGATTGACTGATATCCTGCCTTGCAATTGTTGTCTGACCAAACTTAAACTGCAGACCTGAACCTATCAATGAATACTTTTCATATTCCGGATCAGTGACCCTCTTTACAAGTTTATCATTGAGCCGGTTTAAAAGCACCTGCTTTTTCTCATCAATAGGATATGATCTTCTGGCACCTGTTAAATCTATAAACTCCCTGCCCTTTGAAGCCGCATATATAATTGTTTTTTCAGGATTGACACTCACATCAACAATACCCGGGTCTTTAAGGGGCGCTGATGTGACAATGATTGGATTGTCAACTCTTCTCTTTGCAAACCGGGTGAGAAAAATTGAGTTGTATATTGACTGGATCGAAGAGCGGTAGCGGCCGCAATAATTATTTGTGGTGCCGTCACGATCTGAAATAAGGCAGTTAAAATGAACGCCTTTTAATTGATCAATCCCTCTGTTTACATGCGGCATGAAATCGACATGAACCGCGTCAAGATATTGAATAAATCTCTCTTCTCCATTTTCCAGAAAATAGATATCTTTTTTCAGCTCCTGGATTTCATAGGTTAAATCAACGGTAATCTGTTTATCGTCATCCAGCAAAAGAAGCGGTTTCCCGTTTTTCACAAGGATATTTTCCACGGCTGCCAGGGCATTTTTAAGAGATTCAATATTTTTCGGCCCGATGGCCTTTTTATTGAAAATATCTCCCACAAGCTTAAACCGGAGATCTCTTGTCTGCGTCATTAAATGATAAAACTCTTTCAGTTTTTTAATCTCCTGCATTCCAATGTGTAATCCTGTCACTATTTTCCCTTTCAATATATTCTTTTGTTCTTCACAATTTTGCCTTTAACTGTCCGCATGCTGCAAGGATATCATCCCCCTTTCTCTTTCTTGTCATAGCCGTAAGATTATTATCAAGCAGAATCTGTAAAAAGCGGCTGATCACTTTTCTGGATGGAGATTGAAAACGGCTCTCTCCGACTTGATTATACGCAATAAGATTTACTTTTGCCTTAATGGGGGAGAGAAGTTTAACAAGATTTAACGCCTCCTCGTTTGAATCATTCACGCCCTTCATTAAAATATATTCAAAAGTAATCTTGTTTCTGGGTTTCATGATAAAAGTGCGGCAGGTTTCCAACAAAATCTTTAAAGGATATTTTTTATTGATGGGCATTAATTTTGTTCTCAAGGCATCTGTTGTGGCATTGAGCGAGACAGCCAGATTTATCGGGGTATCATTGCCCAGTTGCGTTATTTTCGGGGCAATGCCGCAGGTTGAAACAGTCACCCTTCTGGGTGAAAACTTGAGACCGAAATCACTGTCCGTGATAATACTTAGTGATTTTAAAAGGTTGCTGTAATTGGCAAGGGGCTCGCCCATCCCCATAAATACAATATTGGAAAGCTTTAAGGGATCTATATCTTTTTTAACAAGATAATATCTTGCATCCCTGATTTGTGCAATTATTTCACTCACATTCAAATTTCTGATAAAGCCGCCCTGTGCAGTCAGACAGAACCTGCAGTCCTGGGCACACCCCACCTGGGAAGAGACACAGAGGGTAAAATGATCCTTTTCAGGAATAAGGACAGATTCAATATGCTGCCCGTCTTCAAGTCTGAATAAAAACTTTTCAGTTGTATCAGCAGAAACCTGTCTGTCCTCCATGGTAAGGCGCTGGATAAAAAAAAGGCCAGCCAGCTTTTTTCTTAAATCCTTGGAAAGACCGGTCATCTGCTCAAAACTGTCTGCCTGCCTTATATAGAGCCATTTAAACACCTGGTTGGCTCTGAAGGATCTGATATCCGCTTTTTCAAACCAGTCAGAAAGCCCATCTCTTGTAAAATTTAGTATATTTTCCATACGCTTCTGTCAAATGTAACCGCTTATTATCTTATAAAAAAATCACAGATGACATCGGTTCAACGCCTGATCAATATCTTTTTTAATGTCCTCAATATCCTCTATGCCAATGGATAACCTGACCATATCTGCTGTCACTCCGGCATCAATAATCTCCTGCTCTGTCAGTTGAGAGTGAGTGGTACTTGCCGGATGAATGGCAAGGCTTTTGGCATCTCCCACATTTGCCAGATGGGAGAGCAGTTGAAGACCATTGATAAAACACTCCCCCCCTTTTCTTCCGGCTTTCAACCCAAACACTACCATACTGCCATATCCATTTTCAAACTGTGCCTTTGCAGTTGAGTGGGAAGGATCATCCTCAAGCCCCGGGTATCTCACCCAGGCAACTTGGGAGTGACTCTTTAAAAATTTTGCTGTTTCAAGGGCGTTTTCGCAGTGCGCTCTCATGCGCAGCGGCAGGGTTTCAATCCCCTGCAGAAACATCCAGGCATTATCAGGACTGATGCAGGCCCCCAGATTTCTTAACGGTACAAGCCTCATCCGCATGATAAATGCCAGGGGTTTCAGATCGCCCAGATCATGCGCATATCGCAAACCATGATATGAATTGTCGGGTTCATTGTATAACTTGAATTTATCATCACTCCAGTCAAAAGATCCGCTGTCCACGACAATACCGCCGATACTGGTTCCATGTCCCCCCATCCACTTGGTCAAAGAGTGAATGACCACACTTGCGCCGTGTTCAACGGGCCGGATCAGATAAGGGGTGGTAAAAGTGGAATCCACAACCAATGGGATATGGTGTTTGTCAGCAACATCAGCCATTGCCCTTATATTGGCTACATCCAGAGAGGGATTGCCAATGGTTTCAGTAAACAGCATCCGGGTTTTTTCATTAACTGCCTGGTCGATTTCATCATAATTTTCAGGGGGAACCATTCGAACTTTAACCCCGAGTTCAGGCAGGATACTGTTGAACATGATAACGGTACCGCCATAAAGATCTGAAGTCGATACGACTTCATCTCCTAAACCACAGATATTAATAATGGTGTAGAATACAGCGGAGGTCCCTGAAGAGAGTGCCAGTGATGCCGCCCCTCCTTCAAGGGCAGCCACCCGCTGTTCAAGCACATCCTGAGTGGGATTTTGAATCCGGGTATATATATTACCCAGCTTTTTTAATCCAAAAAGATTTGCTGCATGCGCCGTGTTTTTAAAAAGATAAGCAGCGGTGCGGTGCAGAGGAACTCCCCTGGAACCGGTTTCATCAGTCTGTATGCCTGCATGAAGAGCCAGCGTATTGAATTTATAATCCATCGTATCACCTCATAACAATAATATTTGGTCATGATCGACTCTGCTGAAAACAGAGTGAATCAAGTCAGTAATGTCTGGTTAGTTTATTGCAAAATGTCTGGTTAGTTTATTGCAATTAGTTTATTGCAAGGGGAGCTAAAATGCAATTATTTTTAAAAAATATGATTTTTTTTCTTTCATGTTTCTGGGCTTTTACATACGTATATCTGGTTTTATTCCACTAGTGAGAATGGATAGATTGCAGAGCCTATAAAAATCAAGTCAACATTAAACTCTTTATCGATGTGCTTCGCAAAGCGGGACTCCCTGATTGAACTGATTGCAAATGGAGATTTTAATCTTGACAAGCATCGTCTCGAAGTCAAAACAGACAATACCTAAGTATAACTTAGTTTTTTAAGTTTTTCTTTTGCCTCTACAAAAATAATTTTACCATTTTTCCATACAGGGATTTTCAAATCCATTTCTGCTGCTTTTTCAGTTGCTGCTTTTGATGCACGGTGCATCGCCTTTAAAGCGATACTTGAATATGATTTTTTTTCCCAGTAATCACTTTGCTTTAGGTTCGAGGTAGACCTAACGAATATTGCAGAGGGTGTCCTTTGAAAAAAGAGGGTTTGATTACATTTGACGAGACTTCTCTCTCCATGATAATATATAAAATGGTACATCACTGTATTTAACTTGGGGGCTAAAATAGATTCAACAAACAGACGCTGCATACATCTTTTTTAAAAGGGAGAGCGTATCAATGACAAAAAAAATAAGCCGCAGAGATTTTATTAAAATCCAGGCCCAGGGAGGTTTGTGCCTGGCAGGAGCCGCCACGGGTCTTTTTTTGCCGGAAACAGGCTTTGCCTCTCAAGAACCTGATATTGGTGTTGCAAAAGGCAACGCCTCAGTTGCAACAAGAGCTGCCGTGGATTTGCTCGGCGGCATTAAAAAAGTTGTTAAAAAGGGTCATCGTGTGCTGATAAAGCCCAATATGAGTTTTACAAGATCTCCTGAAACTGCATCAAACACCCATCCGGATGTTGTAAAAACCGTGGCAGCAATGTGCCGGGAGGCCGGGGCTTCAAAAATCATGATTCTGGATCATACACTGGCACCTGGAAAATTGTGTGTTAATATATCCGGCATTGGCCCGGCATGTGAAACCATCGATAAAAGCATGGTACACACCATCAATCACTCCTCTTTTTTCAAACAGGTGAATATCTCAGGGGCCAGAAGTCTTGCACAAACAGATGTGGCAAAAGAGTTTCTCAAGGCAGATGTGCTGATTGCCGTGCCCGTGGCAAAAAGCCATTCAGCCACCGGGGTCAGCCTTTCCATGAAAGGAATGATGGGATTGATTTATGACAGAGGCATCATGCACCGGATGGATCTGAATGAAACCATTGTGGATCTGGCAACTCTTTTAAAAGCTGATTTAACCGTCATAGACGGTACAAGGGTACTCAGTACAGGAGGCCCCCGCGGTCCGGGAAGGGTTTTGAAAAAAGATACCATTATTGCATCAAAAGATATGGTGGCTGCAGATGCCTTTGCTGTGGCAGCCTTTGAATGGTATGGGAAAAAATTCACACCTGACCGGGTCAAACATATAAGATTGGCCCATGAAAGAGGGCTTGGCCGCGCAGATATTGAGAACTTATCAGTAAAAACCATATCCATATGATTCGATTCCGGCGATCTGTTCAGACACTCTGCCTGGTTGTATTTCTATTTCTTCTGACAATTGCCGCAATTTCAGGAATTTCAATGGTATCTCTGGATCTTTTCCTCCGGATGGATCCTGCTCTTGTATTCATATCAGCCGTCAGTGCCAGAGTTATTCTGATCTCTTTTATTCCGGCAATAATTGTTCTTTTATCAGGAGCCTTTATCGGCAGAGTATTTTGTGGATATATCTGCCCCATGGGGATCACTCTGGATGTAACAGACGCTCTGTTTAGATTCACAGATAAATCCTATCTGTTTTCAAAAAATCTACTGCGAATAAAATATCTGGTGCTTGTTTTTTTACTGGGCTCGGCACTGTTTGGAGTCTCATATATCTTTACTGCCTCTCCTTTATCTTTAATAACAAGATTTTACGGTCTGGTTATTTTCCCTGTCATTTCATTTTTATCCAAAGGATCTCTGGATATTTTCAGACCGCTGGGAGATATGCTGGATATTACTGCCATCCAATTTGTCCAGGTCAGGAGTATCCGTTTCAATACGCAGTTTTTTATCCTCTGTTTTTTTATTTTGATTTTTAGCATGGTTAAATTCTCACCCCGGTTCTGGTGCCGCTACCTCTGTCCATCAGGTGCTTTGCTCGCTCTTTTTTCCAGGTCACCCCTGATCCACAGGCAGGTATCTGACAGGTGTAATCAATGCGGTCAGTGTGTTGAAAAATGCCCCATGTCTGCCATAGATATAAAGACACCTGAAAAGACATTTTATTCCGAGTGTATTGTTTGTCGAACCTGTGAGGCAGTTTGCCCGGAAAGGGCTGTGACCTTTGATCTGTTTAAAAAGAGTGAAGCCATTTCACCGGGAGTTTTTTCTCCCGGAAGACGTCAGCTTATATCCTCTGGCATGATCGGCGCGGGAACGGCTGTGGTATCCCTGACAGGACTCAATTCACTCTATGCAAAACCCGGAGAAGGCCGGGTCAATCCCCCGGGTCTGATAAGGCCTCCGGGAGCAGCAAAGGAGATAGATTTCCTGGCAAGGTGTACAAGATGTGGTGAATGTATGACCGCCTGCCCCACCAATACGTTGCAGCCTGTCTGGCTGACTGCCGGTTTTCCAGCGATTTTCTCCCCGGCTGTCACACCGAGAAGGGGATATTGTGATCCCCAATGTCATGAATGTGGAACTGTCTGTCCTACAGATGCCATCCGATTTATTGATCAGTCAGACCGCACCTGGGCCAAAACAGGTACCGCCGTCATCACAAGGCAGAAATGTCTGGCGTGGGAATTCAAAAAAAGCTGCATGGTTTGTGATGAGGTCTGCCCCTATGATGCCATTAATTTTTTAAAAGAAAAAGGCAGCAAAGTGCCTGTCCCCCATGTTACAGAGAACAGATGTGCCGGATGCGGATATTGTGAACACTTTTGTCCCGTGCAGAATCAGGCCGCCATTGAGGTGACACCCATGGATGCGATACGGGGGAATCAGGGAAAATATGAATCAGAAGCCAGGTTAAAAGGGTTTAAACTCTCATTAAAGACTTCTGGCAAAGGAACCACTCCTGTGGAATTATTTCCTGAAACAACTGAAGGCACTGCTCCCGGGTTTGATGAATAGGTATCAAAAAAGGCAGGTCTCCTCCTTGAAATAATTCATTATTTTCTTGACATATCACGAAATATATACTAATTTCAGCGATTTGATTAGATATTTTAAGGTGGGGTTTCATGTTTGAAAATTTAAGCGACCGGCTTGATTCAGTATTTAAAAAACTGAAGGGCCATGGCACGCTGAACGAGAAAAATATTGAGGAAGGTTTAAAGCAGATTCGAATGGCTCTGCTTGAGGCTGACGTCAATTATAAGGTTGTAAAATCTGTTATTTCAGACATAAAGCAGCTGGCCGTTGGCCAGGAAGTCATGCAGAGCCTTACACCGGGTCAGCAGGTCATAAAGATTGTAAATGATGAATTTACAAGGATGATGGGGTCCGAGCATCAGGAGTTGAATCTTGATGATAAATCTCTTTGTTCCATTATGCTCACAGGGTTGCAGGGTTCGGGTAAAACAACCACAGCAGGAAAACTGGGCAGATATCTTCGGAAACGGGGTAAAAAACCGTTTCTTGTTCCAGTGGATGTGTACAGGCCTGCAGCAATTGATCAACTCAAAAAGCTTGGAAAGCAGTTAGACATTCCTGTATTTGCCTCCACAACTGACATGAAACCACTGAAAATTTGTCAGGATGCACAGCGTACTGCAAGAGAGCAGGGATGCGACACTCTGTTGCTGGATACTGCAGGAAGACTGCACCTTGATGAAGAGCTCATGGCTGAACTCAAAAATATAAAAAAGGGGATCAATCCTTCGGAAATACTCCTTGTGGCTGATGCCATGACAGGCCAGGATGCAGTAAATATAGCTGAATCATTTGACAAAGCACTTGATCTGGATGGGGTTGTATTGACTAAAATGGATGGGGATGCCCGCGGCGGCGCTGCTCTATCAATAAAAGCTGTGACTGGCAAACCTCTGAAATTTATTGGTGTGGGAGAGAAATTAACTGCTTTAGAAGCTTTTCATCCCGACAGGATAGCATCAAAAATTCTTGGCATGGGGGATACACTCTCATTTATTGAAAAAGCCCAGGAAGCCGTTAATGAAAAAGAGGCCAAAACCCTTGAAAAAAAACTGAGGAAAAACTCATTTACCCTGGAAGATTTCAGAAACCAGATGAAATCTGTTCGAAAAATGGGGTCCATCAAGGATATTATCGGGATGCTTCCGGGGGTCAATAGAAAGCAGCTTAAAGGAATAAATATAAGTGACAAAGAGTTTAATAAAATTGAAGCGATCATAAATTCCATGACACCGGGTGAAAGACGTGTACACACCATTATTAAGGGATCAAGAAAAAAGAGAATTGCCAATGGAAGCGGGACAAAGGTTCAGGATGTTAACAAACTTCTAAAAAGCTATGCCCAGTCAATGAAAATGATAAAGAAATTTAATAAAGGCGGCATGAAATCAATGAAAAACATGCTGCCGTTTTAAGGAGAGATAAAAGATGTCCGTAAGAATCAGATTGACAAGAAAAGGAACCAAGAAAAAACCATTTTACAGAATTGTGGCTGCTGACAAAGAGATGCCAAGGGATGGAAGATTTCTCGAACTGCTGGGAACTTATGATCCAATGGTTGAACCCGCTGCCGTTACACTGAAAGAAGAGAGGATAAATTATTGGCTCGGGGAAGGCGCCAAACCCTCCACTACTGTTGCAAGCCTGTTAAAACAGAAAGGGATGGGCAAAGTTTAATATCCAGGTGATTCTCACCACCCTATAGATGGAGATGAAAAATGAAAGAGCTGATAGAATATATAGCAAAAGCATTGGTGGATGACCCTGATCAGGTTAATGTTACAGAAGTAAGCGGGGATCAAACCTGTGTTCTGGAGCTTAAGGTCGCAAAAGAGGATCTTGGGAAAGTGATTGGAAAACAGGGAAGATCAGCACGAGCGATGAGAACGATTTTAAGTGCGGCATCAACTAGACTTAAAAAACGTACGGTCCTTGAAATTATTGAATAGGTAAATATTTAAGTAGAATACTAAAGTGAATAAGTTATGAATAAGACGGCTTCATTTACCATAGGCAAAGTGACCGGGGTGCATGGCCTCAGCGGTAATCTTAAGGTGTTTTCCTTTGCCCACTCAATAGATAGTTTCAATCCTGGCTGCCAGGTTTTTTTAAAACCCGCTGAAAAAAAGGGAAAATCTTTTAATATTTTAAAGGTATCCCCCCGGAAAAAAGGACTTTTACTCTCACTTGAGGGGATTGATAACAGAACCCTTGCAGAAGATTTTGTGGAAAGTGAAATTATCATTAACAGAGATCAACTGCCGGAACTTGAAAACGACAACTGGTACTGGCAGGATTTAATAAATCTTAAGGTTTTTGAGAAGGAAAAAGGACTGATAGGCCGGGTAAAAGAGATTTTTCCCACCGGAGCCCATGATATACTGGTTGTCGTGGACAATGGCAGTGAAACGCTTGTGCCCATGCACAGACACTTTGTCAAATCCATTGATACAAAAAAAGAGACAATAAACGTAAGTCTTCCCGAGGCGTATTAATGGATTTTACAGTATTAACCCTTTTTCCGGAACTCATGGATATTTTTTTTAATCACGGTATGATCTCACGTGGTATTGAAAAAAAATTGATAAGAGGAACAATCGTTAATATCAGGGATTTTACCTCAGACCGCCATAAAACAGTTGATGACAAACCCTATGGCGGAGGCAGCGGTATGGTGATGAAACCGGAAGTTTTACAGGCCGCTGTTTTGCATACAAAGAAAAAAAATCCTGGCTGCAAAGTTATATTAATGAGCCCCCAGGGGAATAAATTCAACCAGGAAAAAGCACAGGAGTATGCAGCAGGGTGCAAAGGACTTATTTTTGTATGCGGCAGGTATGAAGGGATTGATGAGCGTGTATACACAAACCATATTGATGAAGAGATCTCCATTGGAGATTATGTCATGACAGGTGGTGAGGTTGCATCAATGGTGATTATTGATTCCACGACAAGGTTAATCCCGGGTGTACTTGGAAGCAAAGAGTCCTACAAATCAGACTCATTTACCAATGACAGGCTTGAATATGCACACTATACACGACCGGAAGCGTTTGAAAATTTAAATGTTCCAAAAATTTTACTCTCTGGTAACCATGAAAAAATAAGGCAGTGGAGAAAAAAATCCTCTCTTCAAAGGACGTTTTTAAAAAGACCGGATCTATTAGAGAAAAACAGATTGGATGAAGAGGAGAAGAGAATAATAAAAGAGTGGGCTAAAGAGCTGGAAATCCTTATGGGATCAAATTGCTGAATAACAACCTGTATCTGGCTTTGATCCATTTTCCTGTAATGAACAGGAAAGATCAGCCCATTGGCGCTGCCCTGACAACTATAGATCTGCATGATATTGCAAGGGCATGCATTACATTTGGAGTCAGAGGTTTTTTTGTAGTGACCCCTTATGAAGATCAGGCAGAACTTGCCACACAGGTTATAGACCACTGGACAAAAGGAGTGGGCGGAGAGGTCAACCCTTTTAGAAAAAAAGCCCTGGAACTGATAAGGGTGAGCAGAACCTTTGGAAAGGCAATAGAGGAGATTGAAAAGGAGAGAGAGGAACCCGTTGTAACTATTGCCACAAGTGCAAAAAGTGCAAAAGATATACCAGGTTCTATAGCAACAGAGAATTTAAGGCAAAAACTTGATAATAAGGATTCCCATGTTTTGATTTTTGGAACCGCATGGGGGCTGGCAAAGGATCTCATCGAGGGGTGTGATTTTATTTTAAACCCGATTGTAGGGAATAATGAATATAATCATCTCTCTGTCCGATCTGCTGCATCAATATATTTGGACAGAATTATAAACGATAGATAAATTAACCGCCATGTGGAAGATTTTAATCTGCCACACAATACCCGTAAGGGCAGAAACCAAAACATGAAAGAATTAAAGTTGGCAGCCGTTCTTACACACAAATGAAAAGTGATGTTTGGAGGAAAAATGAGTAACATAATTGAAAGATTGGAAAAAGAACAAATCCGTCTTGATATCCCTCAATTTAATTCAGGTGATACTGTAAAAGTGCATGTAAAAATCAGGGAAGGTGAAAAAGAGCGTATCCAGATTTTTCAGGGTGTTGTAATTAAGAAAACCAAAGGTTTTTCAAGTGCACGTTTTACCATTAGAAAAGTTACCGGTGGTATAGGAGTAGAAAGAATATTCCCGCTTTACTCACCTGTTATTGATAGAATTGAAGTGGTAACCAGGGGACGTGTCAGAAGATCTAAACTGTATTATTTAAGAAATCTTAGAGGAAAAGCGGCCAGAATTAAAGAGAAAAAATTTTCATAGACTCTAAAGGTTTAACTCTTATGTGGGAATATGAATACAAAGCGTTAAACAGAGGATATAGACAAATAGCAGGTATTGATGAGGCTGGCAGGGGTCCCCTTGCCGGCCCTGTTGTATCTGCTGCTGTCATCCTTCCGCATAATTTCTCCTGCCAGGGTCTTACAGATTCAAAAAAACTCTCTGAAAAAAAACGGATGGAACTGTTTCCTTATATAAAGGAGAATGCCATTGGTGTTGCAACAGGAGTTGCTTCGCACATGGAGATAGACCGGATAAATATTCTCCAGGCATCTCTGCTTTCAATGAAACGATCGGTTGAGAACCTTTTAAAAACGGGTACATCGACTCTCCCGGATTTTCTTTTGGTTGATGGAAAGTTCAAAATCGCCATGAACATTGATCAATCAGCCGTTGTGAAAGGAGATTCTAAAAGTAGTTCCATTGCAGCGGCATCCATTATTGCCAAGGTCACCAGGGATGCCTTAATGAAAGAGCTCCACCAAAAATATCCGCGATACAATTTTGTCCAGCACAAAGGCTATCCCACAAAAGCCCACAAAGAGGCAATTTTCAAATACGGCCCCTGCCCTGTTCACAGACAGACATTCAAAGGTGTAAAAGAGGTCATAAGTGGTCAATGAGAAACAGACCCTGGGGCAGCAGGGAGAGAGAACGGCTCTCTTGTTTCTTAAAACCCGGGGATTTACTATTCTTGAAACCAACTATAAGACAAAACAAGCTGAAATAGATATTATTGCCAAAGATAACGACACGATATGTTTTATTGAAATTAAAACCAGAAGAAGTGTAAAAAAAGGCCTGCCAAGGGAATCGGTCACTTACTCAAAACAGAAAAAAATCATAACCGGTGCCATGTTTTACCTTAAAAAGCATAAACTCATGGAGTCAAAGATAAGATTTGATGTTATTGAACTTCTTGCAAAAAACACCCGTTTTACCGTTAACCTGATTCAGCATGCTTTTCAGATCCGCTGACCCGCTTTATTAATATTATCAAAGTTAAAATAATGGAAGAAGAGCTATGCTGTTTCATGCCGGTGCTCTGACTGCATTATAAAAACGGTCATGAGAAAAATCGCTTTTTTTCGTGTTACATAATATGTTAAAGAAGTTTTAAAATGGGAAATCATAATTTTAAAGGGACACTTTATATTGTTGCAACCCCTGTGGGAAATCTGGAAGATATCACCTTCAGGGCTGTTAAGACGTTAAAAGAGGTTGATCTTATTGCAGCAGAGGACACAAGGCATTCAAAAAAACTGCTTTTACACTATAACATTGAGACAAAACTGATCTCCTGCCATGAACATAACGAGGCAGATAAAACAGCCCCCATTATAAATTATCTGAAAGACGGAGGTGATATTGCTTTGATCAGTGATGCCGGCACACCAACCATTTCAGATCCTGGATATAAACTTGTAACAACGGCTGCCAGGGAAGGCATCCGCATTATTCCCATTCCAGGGTGCAGTGCTGCCATTGCAGGTCTCAGTGTTTCAGGGCTTCCAACTGATTCATTTCTTTTCCTGGGATTTTTACCCAAAAAACAGCAAAAACTAAGGCAAACACTTGAAAGTTTAAAACCCCAGGTTCAAACACTGATTATTTACGAATCACCTAAACGTATTAAAAAGTTGATTTCAGCCATATTAAATATTTTAAGTGATCGAAAAGCCTGTCTTGCAAGGGAGATCACCAAGCTCCATGAGGAGTATATCAGGGGGAATCTTTCTGAAATCCTTGAAAAACTTGAAGAGAAAAAGAGTATAAAAGGTGAATGCTCTCTTTTTGTCCAGGGTTGTTCAGGGCAGAAAACCATAAATCGGAAAGAGCTGGAAACTGTTATCGTGGAGAGGCTGTCAACAGATGATCCTGGAACATCAGCTCTTGCAAGAGATATTTCAAAAGAGTTTAATTTATCAAAAAAATATGTTTATGAGACGATTGTTAACATTAAATAGGGGGAGACTCCTGTTTAAAAGAGTCTCCCTCTATTATTTAATTATCTGGGTATGCACATGACTCAAGTCACTACTATATGTAGTGTGCTCGTTGATGGAGGATTATCCTGCAACTCTGCTTGAATTCGAAAAACGTTTTGTGGCCAAATAAGACGGTTTCCAGTATTTTATGAGCCTTCAACGGCCAACTGCCTGAACATTAAATCCACAAGGTTTTTGAAAATGGTTGTAAACTGAGCTTGGTTGCCGCTGTCATACTTGTGGCTGATACCGAAGTATTGTTCTACAATGTACCGATATTTTGAGAAGGTTCTGTCCCGCAGCTGTTTTGCATCTTGACACCCTTTTTTATAATATTATATTTATTTCAATTTTGATGAACCTGTATAAAGTCCGATTTTGGCAATTTTTGGGTCGTAACATACTGAAATTATATATAGCGA
>CAYZCC010000022.1:10442-17316 GCA_964476805.1 uncultured Desulfobacula sp. | reverse complement strand
AACCCAACACCCGGAGTGCAACCCATCACCCGGAGTGCTTTTTTACCCCAAAAACCAGTATAACAGAAACCATATAAAAGATTGAAAACATGGAAAATACCAATTTAAAATTTAAATCAGTGATATCAAGGAGTACGCCTGACAGCCATGGCCCCAGTAACCCGGCAATAAAACCATAAGCTGTGAAAACCATTCCAAAAATTTTCCCAAAATTTTCAAGTCCGAATATGTCGGTTATCATCGGTGCAGACACTGTAAACATCGCACCAAAACCAAGTCCGATAAAGCAGGCCAGAAAACTGATGAGGTAAAGATTATAAAGCCATGGCATCACAGCATAGGCAACAGCGGCCATAAAAAAGACGGCCATCAATATCTTCTGTTTGGAATATATATCGGCAAGTCTTCCGCAGACGAGACGGCCGATACCGTTTAATATATTAAAACAGGTCAGTATATAGACATATTGGGTGACACCATATCCCAGATGTTCACCAAAAGATGAGGCAAGAACAATAAGAGAAATCCCGGCGGCCCCTGCCAGCGCCCATGCACTCCATAATCTCCAGAACGATGCCAGCGTGATAATTTTTTTAAATGGCATGGGTGACAGGGGCGGCTGACTCTGATGATCCTGCGTTTCCGGTACTTTTATGAGAAGCGCCACCAGAGTGCCGGTAAGAAGAGAGATTAACGCACAGAAATTTGAGGTAAAAACATACCCTTTTGATACAAGAAGGGATGTCAACACTGGCGACATTACAGCGGCAGCACCTCCAAAGGTTAAATTGATAACACCGGTGATAAATCCTCTGTTTTCCGGAAATATTTTCTGAAGAATAACCAGGCATGGAAGGTAGACAAATCCAGTAAAAAATCCTTCAATAAAGGCCCATATATAAATATCGGTTATACGCTCTGCTGCGCCTGCATATATCATGGCAAAAGAACAGAAAAGGCTGCCAATAAAAATAATATAAGCTCCTTGAATTTTTTCCAGAAATCTGCCGGCTGTATACATTGAGCATCCAGAGCCAGCCAGGATAAAAAACATTGTTTTGCCTATCTGCTCTTTATTGACCCCAAAAAGATCCTGCCATTGTGATGCCATGACACCGGGAAAACCAAAAACAAAAGCGCCTGGAAAGAAAATCACCAGACAGCCAAAAATAAGGATTATTTTTCTGTTTTTAAACAGAGACACTGTTTTTTTAAATCATCATAATTATTCAGTGAAGGATCCTCCAGAACTTTTGCAAACAGCATCTGCTTAATTTTACCAATATCAGGTCCTGGGGGTCTGCCAAGTATCCTCATAATATCATCCCCTGTAAATTGAAGTTGATTGATCCTGATTGCAGACGAACCGGACAGCGCTGCAAACAGTTTTTCAAGCCGTATTTTTATCTCGGTCAGTGTATATGGATTTTTTGACAGATTCCCTTTTTTATCCGCAATCCGAATCCTCATAAAATCTTTGTAATCAAGAGCCAGATCATCCAGCATGGCGATCAGTTTTCTAACAGCCTTTGGTGTGGTTACGTGGGTTAAAGGCCGCATGTGGGATTTTAAAACAGATTGGATATAGCGGATATCTTTAGTGGCAAATTTTAATGCAGCAAGATCATTAACAACCGGTTTTGTATATTTTTCATGACCCGGAAAGGTTAATCTGCCCTCTTTTATTTTTGCCGCATCAAATTTTCCCACATCATGCAAAAAACCTGCAAGTCTTAAAATGGGCAGTGTCGGCGATATGGCATCCCCCACCAGCAGACAGTGTTCAAAGACAGTTTCACCATGATGAGGGCCGCCGTCAAGATCATAACAGCGGTCAAGGCTTGGAAAAATGCTTGATAACAGATGACTCTTTTTTAATGCTTTAAAAAACAGGGAGGGCTTCTCAAGTGACATGGCCTTGATTATTTCATGGCCGGTTCTCTCTCTGGCTGCAGAATTCTCCAGCAGATTCCTGCAGGAGAGGATTGAATCAAGGGAAGCTTGTTCAATATCTCCATCTATCATGGCGGCAAACCTGCAGGCTCTTACCACTCTTATAGGATCTTCACTGATTCTTTTTTCAGGATTTCCTGTAAATTTTATAATGCAATTTTTAAGATCCTCTCTTCCATTGAAAGGGTCAATTATTTTTTTTGAAACCGGGTCATAAGCCATTGCATTAATAGTAAGATCTCTTTTGGCAAGGTCTGATTTTAAAAAACCTGCTGTACTTTTATCTGCCCTGGGTGAAGAGATTTCAATCCCATTGACAATGCAGACAGGAAAGCTCCTGCCAACCCTTTTAACTTTCTGACCAGAAAAGATAGCGCTGATCTGATCCATGGAAGCATTGGTGAGAATATCAAAATCTTCAGAGGGTCTTTGCCGTACCATATCTCTGACAGCACCGCCTGTAACATATGACAGGAAACCGTTTTTTTGCAGGGTATCAAAAATATAGTGAATGGCGGGATCCGTTTCAGGAAGCGTCAACATTCAGTATATCCCGTACACAATCGAGTGGCAGGCAGGGCATTTTGATTTCTCTTTCAGATGATTTTCTATACGATAGGCACAGCGTTCTATTAAGAGCTCTCCACATGAGTGACAATAGGTATTTTCCAATGTCTGCCCCGGCACATTGCCAACATAGACATAGTCAAGACCTGCCGCTTTTCCTGCCGTATACACCCTTTCCAGACTGGACAAGGAAGTTGGCGGTTTGTCTCTCATTTTATGGCAGGGATGAAATCTTGAGATATGCCAGGGGGTCTCCTTTCCAACGTCACTGGCAATAAATCTGGCCATGGCGTCAATTTCAGAGGGGTCATCATTTAAACCAGGGATCAACAGCGTTGTTATTTCCACCACTATTCCAGCGGTTTTCATTTTTTTGATAGTCTCTTTAACCGGATCAAGCCTTGCCCTGCAGTATCTCTTATAGAAGGTATCATTAAATGCTTTTAAATCCACATTGGCGGCTTCAAGAAGTGGTGCCGCCATCTCAAGAAGCCGGGGGCTCATATAGCCGTTGGTTACAAAAATATTCAGCAGTCCCTCTTCTCTGGCAAGTTTTGCCGTTTCCATGGCCAGTTCACAAAATACAGTGGGTTCTGTATATGTGTATGAAACAGTTTCACAGCCTCTTTTCACCGCCTCTTTTATAATGGTTTCAGGAAGCATATCCTCTCCCTTGAGACGACAGCCGGGATAATTTTTTGGCACTTGCGCAATGCGGGCATTCTGGCAAAAAGAGCATTGAAAATTGCATCCGGCAGTGGCAATGGAGTAGGAGTAAGAACCGGGCTTCACATGAAACAGAGGTTTTTTTTCTATGGGGTCAACACTCTTTGCAATGACCTTTGGATAGACAAGTGTTGTCAGTTTTCCGCCGGAGTTCTCCCTGACCCTGCATCGGCCTCTTTTCCCGTCCTGGATGATACAAAAGTGGTTGCAGACATGACACTTTACAGCATGGTTATCAAGCTTGTCATAGATAAGGGTTTCCACTCTTATGACCTCATACGTGTCGCCAGTCCTGATACCGGATTATAATTTTTTTGTTTTTTGATTCCAAGTGCCATGGGCCGGGTTCTGAATGTGGGTACCGGTTTTATTTTCATGGCAATAAAAGTCCCGAAAAGTGATTTTTGCACAATCTTAAAATTTTCAATCAACGCGGGAATTTTTCCCCTTGCAAAGGGAATCTGCAGTGTGGTCCTCCATTTGACAGGCACCTCTCCAAGGAGAGCATGCAGAATATGCTTTAACTCCCAGATGCCGAAGAAATGGGCATGGGTATAAATAGTGGGGACAAGAAAACTTTTCAAGCGCCTAAAGGCATTCAGAGGCGCATATTTATTTAGAACGCATATGACAAGGGTATCTTTTGCTACTCTGCAGGCTTCTTCAATGGCTTTGCCAGGTCTCTCCATGAACTCAAGGCTTGTAAAAAAAAATGCGCTGTCAAACTCATTATCTTCAAAGGGAAGATCCTCGCCTGCCCCCCTGTGAAGAGCGACGCGGTCTGCAAATTTCTTTGATGCGATATCCAGCATGTACAAGGAGGGGTCGATCCCTGTCAGGTTTAACCCCTTTCCCAGCAGCGGTTCAAGACTGATGCCTGTTCCGCATCCAATATCAAGAATCCGCTGGCCTTTAACAGGTTTTAAAAGATCTAACAACAAGTTGATCTCAAGCGCCAGGCAATACCTGTTTTTATCCTGCTCAAACCAGGCATCATATGTTCCTGCATCCTTAAAATCAAATATGTATCCCATAATTATTTAATCAGGTATCTATCTGCTCTTTCATCATTTTGTTAACAGCAACCACTGCCGGGGAGTCATCCGGCAGTTCCAGCATGGATCTTCTCTCCAGGTCAAATTCAAGAAGATGGCGGTCTTCTGGAATGATGCATATGATTGGAACACCGATCTGCTCAACTTCATCAAGAAAAGTCTGGCTCAATGTTTCCGGTGCACGGTTAACAATCAGCCCACTGTGTTTTACATCCAGCTTGAGATCACCAAGCATCTCATTGATTCTTCCCACAGCCCTTAAACCACGCAACGCATAGTCTGTAACCATGAGAAGCATATCCACCTTCCCGCTTGTTCTGCGGCTCAGATGTTCCATACCCGCCTCATTGTCCACAAGCAGGTATTTATAATTTTTTTCAAGTTCATCAGCAAAGCGGTTTAAAATGTTATTCACCATGCAGTAACATCCCTGGCCTTCCTGACGTCCCATAACAAGAAGATCAAATTTTTTATTCTCAATCAGCACCTGGTTCATCAGCATTTCAAGGTATAACACTTTATCCATGCCAGAAGGGACACCCTGCGGATCTCTCATAAAATCTTCACGAATATCACCCACCGTTTTTTCAAAATCCAATCCAAGGGTTTCACCGAGGTTACTGTTAGGATCTGCGTCAATTGCCAGAAGCGGGCTGTTTTGATGTTTTGTAAAATATCTCGTGATAAGTGCAGAAACAGTTGTTTTTCCAACCCCGCCTTTGCCTGACATTGCAATTGTTTTACTCATATTCTCTCCCGAATCAACTTCTTATTTAACAACAGCATGTTCACAACGCAATCTAATAATTTTTTTTAAAACATAAATGCAATCTTAAAAAAAAACAATGAAAATTACGATGCGTCTTATTCAAACATATTTTAAAATTTTCTCTTGACTTAAAAAATTTTATTCTGTAGCGTGTATTTTATTTAAAAGGAAAAGTATGAATTTCTACAAAACAGACAGGTCTCTATGTTATTTCTGGTGGTATTATTTTACTGCGGATCTGCCTGCTTTGTGCTTATAAAGATAATAATATCAAATAATAAAAAGCCGCAGGCAGAAAGCCTGCGGCTTTTTATTATTTAAAGCCATGGCTTTTTTTAGATCTGCACAAAGGAGCAACCATGAAAAAGACGTATGATGTCAATGTCAAATCATTTAATCCTCTTATTTCGCCTGAAGAGATTAAACTAAAACTGCCACTGCCCGATGGTGCCGTCCAAACAGTGATCAAAGGCCGTCAGGATATTGAAAATATTCTGACAAAAAAAGATGACCGTCTCCTTGTTATTGCAGGCCCCTGCTCCATCCATGATGTAGATACCGCGCTTGAATTTGCAGAGAGGGTCACTTTTTTAAGAGAAGAAGTAAAAGAAAAAATAACCCTTATTATGCGGGTATATTTTGAAAAACCGAGAACAACTGTTGGATGGAAAGGATTAATAAATGATCCATTTCTTGATTCCTCATTTAACATTAATCAGGGATTGGAAAAAGCAAGATCGCTTTTAATTAAAATCAACAGCATGGGCCTGCCTTGTGCTACAGAACTGTTAGACCCCATATCCCCGCAATATATTGCCGGTCTTTTAACCTGGGTTGCCATCGGTGCAAGAACAACAGAATCCCAGACCCACCGGGAGATGGCAAGCGGTCTTTCCATGCCTGTGGGATTTAAAAACACCACGGACGGAAGCCTGGATTCTGCTATTAATGCAATGATTGCAGCAAAATCACCACAGCACTTTCTCGGAATTGACTCCAAAGGTCTCTCTTCCATTGTTTCTACTTGTGGAAACACTTTCGGGCATATTGTATTGAGAGGCGGCAAAAAGCCAAACTATGATCTTCACTCCATTAAAGAAGCCAAAGACAAACTTAGAGAGAAAAAATTGAATGATACAATTTTGATTGACTGCTCCCATGACAACTCCGGTCAAAAGCATAAGGGGCAGCCGCGTGTATTTAAAAGTGTATTGAATCAGCGTCTTGAAGGAAACAGGAGTATCATTGGAATGATGCTGGAGAGCAATCTGTTTGAAGGAAATCAGAGATTTTCAAATGGTTCTCAAGAATGTCAATATGGTGTTTCAATTACAGATGAGTGTATCTCCTGGGAAACCACAGAAAAATTAATACGTTACGCCCATAAAAAATTATAAAATCGGGGAAAAGAGAATGATCCTGAAAAAACCGATAGATCAAAACACCTTTAAAAAAGAAGCACAAAATTACAATGTCATTCCGGTTTATGCTCAGATACTTGCCGACACAACCACTCCGGTTTCAATCCTTAAAAAACTGTTTAGCAAAAACAGGCCCATCTTTCTTCTTGAAAGTGTTGAGGGAGGGGAAAAGTGGGCAAGATACAGTTTTTTAGGCATTTGTGTCCATAAAGAGATAAAGGTATTAAAAAGAGATATTGAAATCAGTTCCAATGGGAAAATAAAAAAAATACCCCACGATGGAAATCCCATAAGAAGGCTGCGCAAACTGACCGCTGCCTATACCCCACTGCCCATGAAAGAGCTTCCTGGATTCTGGTGCAGCATGACCGGATATATCAGTT
>CAYZCC010000022.1:6723-10432 GCA_964476805.1 uncultured Desulfobacula sp. | reverse complement strand
TGCCGGAAGATAAAGCGTATGCACACTTTATCATTCCCGATGAAGTCATCATTTTTGACAACATAAAACACACCATGACTTGTGTTGGAATTGCATACATTGATAACAGTGAAGAGTGGTTAAAAGCATATGAAAGAACCTTGAAAAAAGTGGAGAAGATGGTTCAGAAAATCAGTGACCCGACACCTTCTCCCACTCTCTGTCACGATGGTAATTATCTGGACAGCAAAAGTGCTGATATCACTTTAACACCTGAAATTGAGAAGGATGATTTCAAAAACAGGGTTAAAAAGTTCAGAGAGCATATTATTGAGGGCGATATCATCCAGGCGGTTCTGTCACAAAAATTCTCTTTTAAAAGCCGTGTTGATCCTGTCAGTCTGTACAGAGCTCAGAGATATATCAACCCTTCTCCCTATATGTTTTTCATGCATTTTGAAAATATGACCATTGCCGGTTCATCTCCTGAAACCATGGTGAGGCTTGAAAACGCTACTGCCACTTTAAGACCCATCGCTGGGACCAGAAAAAGAGGTCAAACCGGGGCCGAGGATATGTCACTTGCGGATGAACTCCTGAATGATGAAAAAGAAAGATCTGAACATCTCATGCTGGTGGATCTTGGCCGAAACGATCTTGGCCGTATCGCCAAAACAGGCAGTGTCCAGGTCACTGATTTAATGTTTGTGGAAAAATACTCCCATGTCATGCATCTTGTATCCAACATCACCTGTGATGTAAAAAAAGATAGGGATGCATGGGATATCCTCAAGGCCAGTTTTCCAGCCGGCACCCTCTCTGGTGCGCCCAAGATCAGGGCAATGGAGATCATTTCAGAGTCAGAAGATAATTTCAGAGGCGTTTATGGCGGCGCAGCCGGCTATATCTCATTTTCCGGCAATATGGATATGGCAATCACCATAAGGACAGCGGTAATGGAAAATGAAATGATTACCATCAGGGCAGGAGCGGGAATTGTATATGATTCTGATCCTGAAAAAGAGTACCAGGAGTGCATCAACAAGGCAGAAAGTGTTAAAACAGCTCTTGAACTGGCAATGTCGGAAATCCTGGGAGAGTGAGGAATAAAAAAAATGCAGACCATCGTAATAGATAATTATGATTCATTCACCTTTAACCTGGTTCACTACCTGAAACAGGCAGGAACCCGTGTAGAGGTTTTTAGAAACGATAAAATAGGGGTCAACGAAATTAAAGGTCTCTGTGTGGATGCCCTTGTCATCTCTCCTGGACCTGGCCGGCCGGAAAATGCAGGCAACTGTATGGATATTGTTAAAAAATTTTCAGGTAAATTCCCGATTCTCGGAGTTTGTCTTGGTCTCCAGGTCATTGGGGCATGCTTTGGCGCCAAAATAGTGCATGCAAAAAAGATAATGCATGGAAAGACATCCATAGTTGTGTCAGATGGAGAAAGAATATTTAAAGGCATTAAAAGACCTTTCAAAGCAATGCGTTACCACTCACTTGCAGTGGAGAGAAGTACTCTGCCGGCCGCTCTTCAAGTCACAGCAGAGACTGAAGACGGCGAAATCATGGGACTTTGCCATGTTGACCATCCCACCCAGGCCGTACAGTTTCATCCGGAATCCATCATGACATCGGTGGGCAGACGTCTCATCAGAAATTTTTTACACCCGTGCAGCGATTAATGATTGACCGTTAAACAGCAGAATATAAAAAATCTTACAGGAGAGGTATAGATGAATTTTACAGACAACCTTAAAACAATTATCAGCGGAGACTCCCTGGATCAGGAGGGGATGTCCTTTATGGTAAATCAGATTCTTTCAGGAGAAGTAAAAGATTCACAGATCGGTGCTTTTATGGGGTCTCTTGCAGCCAGAAAAGAGACCTTTGAAGAGCTGGCAGGTGCTGCCATGGCAATGAGAAGAAAATCAGCCAGAATTCAAACTCTTTCACACCGTGTGATTGACACGTGCGGTACAGGGGGTGACGTATCCGGATCATTTAACATATCTACAGCCACTGCAATTGTTGTGGCAGGCGCTGGCATTACAGTGGCAAAGCATGGCAACAGAAGCATTACAAGTCAATGCGGCAGTGCGGATGTTTTAGAGGCGCTGGGTGTAAAGATTGATACAGATCCTGAAATTGTGGAAGAGGCGGTCAATGAGATCGGCCTGGGGTTTTTATTTGCCCCCCTGTTTCACAGTGCCATGCGTTTTGCAGCAAAGGCAAGAAAAGAGGTGGGCATTAAAAGTATTTTTAATATGGTGGGTCCCCTGACCAATCCTGCACATGCAAAATATCAGCTTCTGGGTGTATATGATGCAAAACTGACACAGATGTTTGCGCAAACCCTGAAAAGCCTTGGCGCAAAAAGGGCATGGGTTGTCCACGGCCATGACGGCATGGATGAGATCACCCTATGTGAAAAAACACGGGTGTCAGAGCTGAACAATGATCTTATCAGGACCTTTGATCTTGACCCGGAAGACTACTTTGATGGTTCTGCAGACCCAGAAGATCTTAAAGGCGGCGGTAAAAAAGAGAATGCCAGGATAATCAAATCAATCCTTAAAGGTGAGAAAGGGGCAAAAAGAGACATTGTCCTCATGAATGCAGGCGCTGCCATCATGATTGCCGGAAAGGCCGACTCCCTTGCCCACGGCATTGAAAAAGCAAAAATTTCAATTGATTCAAAAAAGGCCCTTCAAAAACTGAATCAGCTTATAGAGTATACCAATCAGGAGGGTTGATGGAATGGCTGCAGCAGGATTTTTAAAAAAAATCAAACGGATTAAAAAAGAGAGGATAAAAGAGAAACTTAAAAACGGCTCTTTTCAGGATTTGCGATCCAAAGCTGAAGCCATGAAGCAAACCCAAGATTTTAAAAAAGCGCTTGAGAAAAATGATCATGCGAAAAAACCCGGGATTATCGCTGAAATTAAAAAAGCATCTCCCTCCAAAGGAGATATAAGAGCGGATCTTGATCCTGGGGTCTATGCAGAAAAATATGAAAATGCAGGGGCTTGTGCCGTATCTGTACTGACTGAAAACATCTATTTCAAGGGCAGTCTCCAGGATCTTGATCTGGCATCCAAGCGCGTGAATATTCCTTTGTTAAGAAAAGATTTTATCATATCACCCTTTCAAATTTATGAAGCAAAAGTTTTTGGCGCATGCTCTGTGCTGCTCATCAACAAGCTTTTGGAAAAAACACAGCTTGAAAATTATATAGATCTTGCAAGGCAGATAAATATGGAGCCTCTTGTGGAAATCCACTCGGAAAGAGAGATAGATTCTGTATTAAAGGCCCACGCAAAAATCGTTGGAATCAACAACAGAAATCTTGAAACCCTTGAAACCGATCCCGATGTTGCTGCAAGAGTTGCCCCTCTGCTTGCAAAGAGTATTATCCCGGTTGAAGCCAGTTCAATTTCATCCCCCCTTGATATAAAAAAAGGGATGAAGTCAAATATTTATAATTTTCTTGTGGGTGAGAGTATTGTAAAAGCAGAAGACCCTGAAAATTTTATCAGGGAGTTGATCAACTGCCGGCAGGAGAACTGAAAAGCACAAAACAGAGATCAAAAAATATGAAACAGACCCAAATTCAAAACAGCAGCGGTCAATTATTTATTAAAATATGCGGGCTGACAAATCCCCGTGAGGCAAAAGCGTGTGTAGAGTTTGGCGCCAATGCAGTTGGCGTTGTTTTCTTTAA
>CAYZCC010000022.1:3423-6713 GCA_964476805.1 uncultured Desulfobacula sp. | reverse complement strand
TTTCTTTAAAAAAAGTCCGAGAAATATATCTTTTGAAGCGGCCCGAAAACTTTGTTCTCCTCTTCCTGACAAAGCACTCACCACAGGTGTGTTTGTAAATGAATCCTATGATTTTATTATGAAGGCTGCCGACATGTGCCGCCTTAAAGCAGTACAGCTTCATGGCAATGAGTCCCCTCATCTTGTGAGAGATATTGCGCAAAATGGAATCAGGGTGATTAAAGCCGTATTTGAAAAACAGGAGCCATTCATTAACAAGGTGACACTTTATGAACATGCATGGGCATATCTTGTTGAAAAAGGCCATGGAAAACTGCCTGGAGGAACCGCCCGGAGATGGAGCTGGCGGATTGACAGAAAACTCTTTTCAGACAAAAAAATTATAATTGCAGGGGGGCTTGCGCCTTGTAATGTTGAAAAGGCAGTTGAGGTTTCAGGCGCATTCGGGGTTGATGTAAGCTCAGGTGTGGAGTCATCCCCTGGAATCAAGGATCTTGACAAGGTAAAAAAATTCATTGAGAAGGCGGGTGCCAGGCCATAATTTTTAAAAAGAAGCCGCCTTTTATGATCGTCCATCGTGAGATTGCAGATTTTAGTGTAAAAGAGATAAACAGATACAGGAGATATTTATGAACAACGCGTATAAGCAGCCGGATATAAATGGCCATTTTGGGAAGTATGGCGGACGTTATGTGGGAGAGACACTCATGCCCGCAGTGATAGAACTTGAACAAGCGTTTGAAAAGTATGGAAAAACCAGGGAATTTACAAAAAAGCTGGACCTGCTTTATAAACATTATGCCGGCAGGCCCACCCCTCTTTTTTTTGCAGAAAACCTTACCCGGATGTGCAAAGGAGCAAAAATTTATCTTAAGAGAGAGGATCTTGCCCATACAGGTGCCCATAAAATCAATAATACCCTTGGCCAGGCGCTGCTGGCAGAAACTATGGGTAAAAAAAAGCTCATTGCCGAGACAGGGGCAGGCCAGCATGGCGTTGCAACCGCAACAGTTGCCGCCCTGTTTAATATGGAGTGTTCAATTTTCATGGGAACCATGGATATTAAAAGACAGGCACCCAATGTTCAACGCATCAAGCTTCTTGGCGCTGAGGTGATTGAAGTTGAATCAGGAACAGGAACACTTAAAGATGCCATGAATGAGGCGCTTCGCCAGTGGACCGGACGAATTGAGGATACATTTTATGTGATAGGTTCTGTGGCAGGACCCCATCCCTACCCTCTCATGGTAAGAGAGTTCCAGAAAATAATAGGAGAGGAGACAAGAGATCAGATCATGAAAATGGAAAAGAAACTTCCGGATCTTCTTGTGGCATGTGTTGGCGGAGGCAGTAATGCCATGGGGCTTTTTTACCCTTTTCTGGAAGAGAAGATTGAAATGAAAGGAGCCGAGGCAGCAGGCAAAGGCATGGACACAAAACTTCATGCAGCAACCCTTGGTATGGGCAGCCAGGGTGTTCTCCACGGTTCCAAATCATATCTTCTCCAGGACAGTGCCGGACAAGTCCTGGAGGCACACTCAATATCGGCAGGACTTGATTATCCCGGAGTTGGACCGGAACATGCCTTATTAAAGGATACAAAAAGAGTCAGTTATCATGGTGTGACAGATGCGCATTCAGTGAAAGCCTTTAAAACACTCTGCCAACTTGAAGGCATCATACCGGCTCTGGAGAGTTCCCATGCCCTCTGGCTTGGTATGGAAGCCGCGAAAAAAATGGATAGATCACAAACAGTCATAATTAATCTGTCAGGAAGAGGTGACAAAGATCTGGAGCAGATACAATGGACAGAATAGAGCAAAAATTTAATTTTCTGAAACAAAAACAGGAAAAAGCGTTAGTGGGTTTTGTTACAGCCGGGGACCCTGATTTAAAAAGATCCCTGGAAATAGTTAACCGCATGATAGATTCAGGTATCGATATTCTTGAACTGGGGGTTCCTTTTTCAGACCCGTCAGCAGATGGACCGGTGATCCAGAAGGCTTCCAAAAGAGCACTTGAAAACGGTGTGACACTTGAAGATGTGCTGGAAATGTCAGGCAGAATCAGAGAAAACAGTCAGATCCCCATCATTATCTTCACCTATTATAATCCTGTTTTAGCAATGGGGGTTCAAAAATTTTGTAAAAAAGCCCTGGAAAACGGTGCAGACGGTGTATTGATTGTGGATCTCTCTTTTGAAGAATCCAATGAATTTTTACAATTCAAAGAGGCAGAAAATCTCAGTCTGATCAGATTGATTGCACCTGTAACACCCTACAAACGGATGAAAATGATAACAGAATCAGCTTCCGGGTTTATCTATCTTATATCTAAAACAGGAATTACTGGAAGCGTTGGATTTGATGCAGACAAAACAAGTCGGATTGCAAAAAATTTACGATCTGCCACAAACCTTCCGATATGCACTGGTTTTGGAATCTCAACGCCAGATCATGTAAAAGAAGCGGCCGGATTTTCAGACGGAATTGTCATTGGAAGCGCCTTTGTAGCAATTATTGAAGAGAATCTTGAAAATCAAAGACTTCCTGAACTCATAAAAGAGGCAGCACTCAATTTTAAGGAAGCCACCCGAACGGTCAAATGAATTTTCCTTTTTATATGATTAATCAATAGCGTGTGTTTTTATATGGATTAGAATTAAGAGGGCTCATTTTAAATTATGCAACTGGATCCCAACCCGTTTTTTAGAAAAACGATAACACCCTGGTATGATTCAAACTTTCTGTGCTGGACAATTATCACTGTGATGCTTTTTGTATTTGCCTTTGCCGTTTTTGGTATTGTGGTTGCCTACAATAATATAGATTTTATGGAACACTTATGGTTTCCATATTTTCTGGCATTTTTAAGCATATTCCTTGTAATAAAAATATTTTTAAGGCTTAGAAAACGTTACAAAACAGACAATTAACCAGAAAATTGCTTTATCCGATACAACCGCTACCCGATACAACCGCCCGTGAAATCAGCATGCGGCAATAAACTTTCAAGAAGATGATATAAGATTTTAGCGGTGACTCCCCAGATCAAAATATCTTCATAGGGATATGTCAGTTTCATAATATTGGGTTTATGCAGATGAAAATTATTTTTTTTATGGATTTCAATCAAATATTTTAAAGGGATATTAAAAATTCTGGATATTTCATCCGCATCATAACGAATGACATCTTTCTGGTTCCAAATACCTGCAAAAGCTTCAATATCTTTGTTGTTAATCGTTTGAAAATGCCCGAAAGATCCTATCACTTTAACGTTTTCCTGAG
>CAYZCC010000022.1:0-3413 GCA_964476805.1 uncultured Desulfobacula sp. | reverse complement strand
CCCATCTCCTCTTCAAGTTCCCGCAAGGCCGTATCTTCTGCTGAAAAATCTGTTTTATCTTTATGTCCGCCTGGAAATGCCATCTGGTTAGCCCATGGATAGCCTTTTACATCCGCTTTCTGGATAAACATAAGTTCAACGTCCCTGTTAAATACAAAAAGCGCAATCACACTTGTTTTCTGAAACAGATCATAATCGGGAGGTTCTGGATGAGAGGCGTATTGAACTGCTTTGTGAAGACCATCAATACACTTGTTTTTATCCATAACTTTGCAACACGCTCTTACTTTTTATCATTTTATATTTTATTGGAACCTATATAGTTTACAATGAAAAGGGAGTCAACAGACGGATACAAAATGGTGATTTTCCCTGTAACAATCTGTCGACATGTATGAACGTTCATGCTATAGGATTATTAAAGCTTTTAATGACAATTTAAAAGGAGAAATTAGGATGAGCAAAAAAACAATTTTAGTGGTGGATGATGAACCTGATTTGACAATGATGGTAAAAAAGAACCTGGAATCAGAAGGCTATAAGGTTGAAGTTGCTTACAATGGTGTTGAAGCCATTGAAAAAGTCAAGGCCAGTATTCCTGATGCAATTGTACTGGATGTGATGATGCCTGAAAAAGATGGATTTTCAGTTTGCTCAGAGCTTAATAATGATGAAAAGTATGATGATATTCCCATTATCATGCTGACGGCTGTTTCAGACCATGTAAGCTCCACACAATATTCTCATGCCCATGGAATGGATATGGAAGCGGATGATTATCTTCCCAAACCCGCATCTCCGGAAGAGATATTAGAGAGCCTGGAAAGCCTTTTAGATTAATTCATCAAGGTCAACAAGGTAAATATTCTAAGTTCTGAAGAGACAGCGCCCGCCTCATAAATCAATCATCAGGCTGAATGGAGACGCCCTGCTTTTCAACCCTGTATTTTAATAAAATATGATTTTGCGCAATCTCCCCAACATGGATCAGTTCCAATTGAATATCAAAAGATTTATCAAACAGGGGCAGACCCTGCCCAAAAAGTCTTGGAACAATGGTAACATGAATTTCATCTATTAAATTCTCCTTCAGGAACAGCGTATTTATAACTGATCCTCCGATAAGCACTGCAGATTTAAAACCCTGTGATTGAAGCTCATCTATTATTACACGAGGGGCCTGATCCGTAAAAATCAGGTTTTTGTCATGGCTTTTCCTGCTTTTATCCCTTGTCATTACAATATTTTTCCGCCCAGGCAAGGTCTTGCCAATCATATCAAATGTTTTGTAGCCCATGATCATTACGCCTGATTTCCGGGTGACTTGAACAAAATATCGCTTATCCTCTTTTCCTGTCCAGTCTACGATCTGTGAGGAATTTCTTGCAATCATTCCATCTGCGGTAACTGCCATTAATAGAATTACATTCATTTTAATCTTAATCACCTGGCCATTTCATCTTTTTATCCTCAACATAATAGCAGAATCCTGCCCACTGATACTCTTTTTTTGAAATGGGGCAGCGCAGGGTGACTTTTGAATTATTTGTGTCTACAACCTCCCAGTCACCGGATCTTTTTGAACCGTCAATACGAATTTTTTCACCTTTTTTAAAAGGGTATGATTTAAAAAGTGTCACTTCATGATTCATGATTTCACCTCTTCGCCTGACCATTTTATTCTTCCGATTTATTCTTCCGACGGTAACGCTCATTCATTTCCACTCTAAACCCATTTGGAAAATAAATAAAGATAATTTAAAGGTGACAGGCTCAATTTAAAGGTGACAGGCTCAATATCTCAACCGGGCATTTTACTTCATGGTGTATTGGACCGTGCCTTCTCCTATTTCATCTGAAGCTGCAGTAACCCTTTTTGTCAATGGCTCCTGCGTTCTTTTTGGATCAGCGTTTCACCACTATTTTTTTGACAAAAGGCCGCCCTAAGTATATAGTTCGTTTCTGAACGAAAACATGATGCCCTAAAGGACAGAAACTAATTTGTTCAAGTACCGGGCGGGAAAAAATGGTCCATTTTTGAAATATAGAAGAAAGGTCGTTATGAAAACACTCAATGAACAGATAATAATAAAAGGGTTGCGGGTTCGAAACCGGTTGGTTCTGCCGCCGATTACCACCAACTACGCCACAAAAGATGGCAGGGTCACCGATGAGATTTTACAATTTTACACCAAACGCAGTCAAAATGTCGGATTAACCATTGTCGAAGCCACGGCTGTTAATGAGGCCGGTCGGATCGTACCCAACAGCCTGGGATTGTGGAATGATGAGCAGATTGCCGGGATGAAGGATCTGGTGGAAAGCATACACAGGCAGGGCTCTGTGGCCGTTATCCAGTTGAATCATGCCGGCCCCAGATGTTCACCCGATGAACATCTGTTTCAGGGTTTCTCACCGTCCGGTGTCGCCTTCCGGAGTGATGTGGACCCTGTTGTGATGGATAGAGAGGATATATCCAGACTGGTTGATGATTTTACAAGCGCAGCCATAAGAGCATCACAGGCTGGATTTGATGGTGTTGAAGTTCACGGAGCGCATCTTTACCTTCTCAGCGAGTTTATGTCACCGGCAACCAATAGAAGGACAGACGGATATGGCGGAGAGATTGAATGCCGGGCCAGGCTTTCTGTTGAAATTGTAAAAAGCATCAGGAAATCCCTGGGAGAGACATATCCTTTTTTTTTCAGAATCAATGTAGAAGAGCGTATCAAAGACGGCCTGGTTTTTAAGGAGAGTGTGGCAGCAGCCAGGATGCTCAAAGAAGCCGGTGTGGATGTATTTGACATATCACTGGTCACATACGGTGGTTTTAAGGAAGCAGGTGGGAAAACGGTTCTTGTCGGTTCATCTGTTCTGCCAAAGGACAAACCTTCGGGTGACAATGTTTCATTAACTGCCGAATTTAAAGAGCAGGTTCACTGCCCGGTGATTGCTGTTGGCAAGTTCGGTGCCGGGCCTGAAGCTGAAGACGCAGTTAAAAACAGAAATATAGACCTGGTGGCATTGGGTCGCCAGATGATCTGTGACCCGGAATCCGCAGGGAAAATGCTGGATGGAAACCATAAAGAAATAATCCCATGTGACGAATGCCTGGCCTGTTTTGCATCCATAGGTAAAAAAAAGCCGATGTTGTGTAAGGTCAACAAAAATTTACCAGAGTAACACACTGTAAACACAATAGATTCAACACAAAAAATAATACCTGATATATGATATCCATGTTTTAACAGGAAGATGAGAGGATCCTTTGATTGGAGTCTGTACAAAGGAGAGCGTGACAAGAAAACAATGAAAATACTGCTGACAAACGATGATGGCTATAATGCGCCTGGAATTCTGGCTTTATTTGAAATTCTTGGAGACGATCATGAGGTCATGCTGGTTGCACCTGA
>CAYZCC010000021.1:0-18637 GCA_964476805.1 uncultured Desulfobacula sp. | reverse complement strand
TTGAAACAGACTATTACAATTTTGAGGCTTTGAATATTCCGAAATATCATCCTGCAAGGGATATGCAGGATACTTTTTATGTGTCAGAAAATATTGTGTTAAGGACTCATACATCCCCGTCTCAATCCCGAGTTATGGAGAAGGTCAGACCGCCGGTAAGGGTTATTTCACCGGGAAAAGTTTTCAGGTGTGATTTAGACGTTACCCATACCCCCATGTTTCATCAGATTGAAGGTCTGATGGTTGACAAAAATATTTCATTTGGTGATTTAAAAGGGATTCTGACCACTTTTATCCATCAGTTTTTTGACAAGGAGACCTCTCTAAGATTCAGGCCAAGCTTTTTTCCGTTTACAGAACCCAGTGCAGAAGTCGACATCCGCTGCGTCATGTGCAGGGGAAAAGGCTGCCGGATCTGTTCAAAAACCGGTTGGCTTGAAGTGTTAGGATCTGGAATGGTACATCCTGCTGTTTTTGAAAATGTAGGATATGATACCCGGAAGTATACCGGGTTTGCATTTGGTGCCGGCATCGAGCGTATGGCCATGCTTAAATATGGTATTGATGATATTAGAAAATTTTATGAAAACGATATTCGTTTTTTAAGGCAGTTTTAATATGAAAGTCAGTTTAAACTGGTTAAAAGAGTATGTTAATGTTGATCTTGATCCTCTGGTAATCGCAGAGAAGTTGACCATGGCAGGTCTTGAAGTAGAAGCAGTTGAAGAGAGATATAATTATCTTGACAACCATATTGTTACAGCCAGAGTCATTGAAGTTAATCGACATCCCAATGCAGACAAACTATCTGTCTGCAGAGTTGATGCAGGCAGAGATGAACCGATTCAGATTGTATGTGGTGCACCCAATGTACATGAAGGTATGTTTGTGTCCTGTGCACTTCCAGGTGCGGTTCTTCCCGGAGATTTCAAGATAAAGAAGGGCAAACTCAGAGGAGAAGTCTCTGCAGGCATGTTATGCAGTCCTGCTGAGTTGAGGCTTGGTAAAGATGCTGCAGGAATTATGGATCTTAATGGCAGTTTTGTTCCGGGGACCCCCATTAAAGAGGCTTTAAAACTTTCAGATACACTCTTTGAAGTCGATTTGACTCCCAATAGGCCGGATTGCCTGAGTTATATTGGTGTGGCCCGTGAAATTGCTGCTTTTAAAGCATCAAAACAGAAGATAACACTTCCTGATTACAGTGTTCCAGAGGAGAGAACAGGAGATATTTCCATCAATGATTATGCCAGAGTTGAGATCAGTGATCCTGATCTCTGTCCAAGATACGCTGCAGGTCTTTTAGTGGATGTAAAAATTGAACCCTCACCATTCTGGCTCCAGGATAAACTTGAATCCATAGGACTTACACCGATTAACAATGTCGTTGACATAACAAATTTTGTCATGATGGAAACTGGACAACCCCTTCATGCTTTTGATTTTGATAAAGTTGCAGAGGGCAGGATCATTGTCAGAAGAGCCGGGAATGATGTTGATTTTACGACACTTGACAGTAAAGCTCATAAACTTGAACCTGATATGCTCATGATCTGCGACGGTGATGGACCGGTAGCCCTTGCCGGCGTAATGGGGGGTGAAAATTCAGAAATTTCTGATGCCACAACAAGGGTACTTGTGGAGAGTGCCTATTTTGATCCTGTTTCAATCAGAAAAACCGTAAAGAAAACCAAAATAGCAACAGATGCATCTCACAGATTTGAGCGTGGGATTGATCCTGAAGGGACACTGAATGCATTGAACAGGTACCTTGCTTTGATCGCTCAGGTTTGCAGTTCAGCTTCTATTGCAAAAGGAATCATAGATGAATACCCTTTAAAAAAGGCGCAACCTGAAATCGATTTAAACACAGGTGATCTCAATATCAGACTGGGGACACAACTGGATATCAGTGAGATTAAACATATTCTTGAATCAGTGGATTTCGAAGTTGAGAAAACAGCGGATACCCGTCTTAAAGTGGGTATTCCTTCATTCAGAGTCGATGTTACAAGGCCTGAAGATCTTTCAGAAGAGGTGGCAAGGCTCTGGGGGTATAATAATATTGAAATCAGCTATCCCAAAATTGCTGCAAAAGGGAAACCGCTGGATCAAGACGTATCTCTTCGGCAAAAAATCCGACTGATAATGATCGGGTTCTCCTTTTTTGAGGTGATTAATTATAATTTCATTAATAAAAATTCATGCGATGGTTTAAACCTCGCCATGGAAGATAACAGAAGAGATGTTGAAACTATTTTAAACCCGATCTCTGACCAGATGTCAGTCTTAAGGAGCTCTTTGATTCCAGGGCTTCTTGGAACAATGAAAAGAACTGTTTCCTTTCAGTCAGATACACTAAAGCTGTTTGAGACAGGTAAAATCTTTTTTGCCACTCAAAAGGGAGACCTGCCTGAAGAGCGAGAAGTTGTTGCCGGTTTGATGACTGGGAATCAATCGGACCACTCCTGGCATTCAAAAAAGAGAAAGTTTGATTTTTTTGATTTAAAAGGTGTGGTTGAAGGCCTTTTGCAGGGGCTTTTAATCGGGAGTTTACGCTTTGAAAAGATTGAAGACGGATCCTCTCCATACTATAAAAAAGGATATGCAGCATTTGTTAAATCAGGCGGTACTCTGATTGGTACTCTTGGGCAGATTAGTGAAAAAGTTTTAAAAAATTATGGTTTAAAGCAGGATGCATTCATTTTTGATCTGGATTTTATGACCCTGAAATCCTTGATTCATGGGGATATTACTGCAGTGCTTCTGCCAAAGTTTCCCTCTGTTTCAAGGGATATTACAATTATTGTCGATCGATCAGTGACCCATGGAGAAATTTTGAATCAATTTGAGGAAATCGCACAAAAACAATCTCTGGTTGAGAAGGTCTCTCTCTTTGATGTGTTTGAAGGCGAGGTGCTTTCTGAAAATAAAAAAAAGTCTCTCTCCTTCAGGATCGTCTACAGAGCTGCAAATAAAACACTTAAAGAGGAAAATATTAAAAAGCTTCATACCAATATTTCAAAAACTATTATTGATCAATTTAATGCAGAGTTCCCAGAGTGATGGGCATGAATTGAATTTAAAATGTAAATATCAGGGTAAAGATTGGGTCGTAGTGAGGGTGCGGATTGAACAATATATAGTATATATGGTGACTGCAAAATAACGCAGAAATGAAACAGATGGGTGAATATTTGTTCAAATCATTTGACAAACCAGACAAGGCTTGGTATTTTATATGGCTTATGCGGGCATAACTCAGCTGGTAGAGTGCAAGCTTCCCAAGCTTGATGTCGCGGGTTCGAGTCTCGTTGCCCGCTCCAGCTTTGCGCAATTGTATTTAAAGGCTGAAGGTAGATTGGGTTCCATTGGTGTAAGTTAAATATGGTCTGAACCTCTGATAAATGGGGGTGAAGATTTTGTTAATGTTGTAGTAGGAACGGGCATCTGCCCGTTTTTGTATTTAAGGGTGCAAAAAAATAGATGGTGAGCGAGAGAACAGGTGAACGTAAGAAAAGATAAGAACAGGTTGATTGATCAAATAAAAAAGGTTGCGCAGCCGCTTTGCCAGGCTGAAGATTTTGAGCTTGTTCGTCTGGAGATTGCCAATAGTAACAAGGAGAAAATTGTCAGGATTTTTTTGGATAAAAAGGGTGGTATCACCTTGAATGATTGTGTCTATACAAGCCGACAGCTTGGTGATTTAATTGATGTTCAAATTGAAAATATTGGCAGTTACAGACTGGAGGTCTCATCTCCCGGGCCCAACAGACCTTTAAATAAAAAAGATGATTTTCATCGTTTTTTAGGTAAAAGAGTCAAAATATGGACAGATGAGTGGGTTGAAAATCAAAAAAAGTTTGTTGGGATTCTTGAAACAGTTCATGATGATTCTGTTATAATTTTAGTTGATAAAAAAAGAGTAGAGATATCAGATCATGTGATCAGAAAAGCAAAACTTGCAGGTCACCAGAATGGAGAACAATAGAGCATGTTTATTACAGATATTAAAAGAGTTATTGATCAGGTGAGCCTTGAAAAAGGTATTGATGCAGAGGTTCTTATTAATACCCTGAAAGATGCGGTCATTTCAGCTGCAAGAAAGAAAATAGGTGCCAGAGCTGATATTGAAGTTCACTATGATGGTAAAAGCGGCGAGGTTGAAGTGTTTCATTTTAAAGAGGTGGTAGAAGAAGTTGAATACGCTGACAGTGAATTAAGCCTTGATGAGGGGTATGAATATGATCCTGAGTGCGAGATAGGGGACAGCCTTGGTATCAGAATTGACACAGAAGAGTTTGGACGAATTGCTGCTCAGTCTGCTAAACAGGTCATTATTCAGAAAATGCGGGAAGCGGAAAGAAACGCTGTATTTGAGAATTTTATTCATAAAAAAGGAAAGATAATAAATGGTATTGTTCAGCAGTTTGACAGGGGCAGTATCATTGTCAACCTGGGACATGCAGAGGCCGTTTTAAGGCCGAGAGATCAGATGCCAAGGGAGAATTATAAACGCGGAGACAGGATTCGGGCGTATGTTCTGGATGTGTTAGAAGAGTCAAAAGGTGCACAGATTATCCTCTCCCGCACCCATTCGGAATTTCTGGTTGAGTTGTTCAGAACTGAAGTTCCGGAAGTTTCTGAAGGGATTGTATCCCTGCGCGGGGTTGCAAGAGTGCCGGGAGTAAGAGCTAAAATTGCGGTATCATCTATTGACTCTGATGTTGATCCGGTGGGGGCGTGTGTGGGAATGAAAGGGAACAGGGTGCAGAGTATTGTACAGGAACTTCGTGGTGAAAAAATTGATATTGTTCAATGGAGTCCTGATATCGCTAGATTTGTGTGTAATGTCCTCTCTCCTGCGGAAATAACAAGAGTGATTATTGATGAAGATAATCACACCATGGAAGTCATTGTAAATGATGAATACCTCTCAATTGCAATAGGTAAGGGCGGCCAGAATGTTTCCCTTGCCTGTAAAATTACAGGCTGGCATCTGGAAGTCACCAGTGAAGAGGATTACAGCCGTGAGTTAAAACTGGGTTATGACCGTCTCATGAGGTTGTCAGATGTTGGACTGTCTCTGGCAGAAACACTTTTTAAAGGGGGGTACTCCTCACTTCTGGATATATCTCAGACAGTCATTGAAGATATTGTTTCAGTAAGTGGTCTGGAAGAGTCCGAGGCTGAAGCCATGATTGATGAGGCAAAAATCATTCTGGCCCAGGATGAAAAAGAGCGGTTGCAGGAGGCTGAAGCTATGATTATGGAAAAAGAGTCAAATGACGAATCTGGAGATGACCGTGAAGAGGAGACAGAAGAGAATCAGGAAAGCAAGGATGATTTAGATAATTAACGCAGCAAAGATATAAGAATTAAAATAGCAGACAAAGAGATATAGATAGGATTACGCGGGGGCAATAGATGGCGAAGATCAGAGTATATGAGTTAGCTAAAGATCTGAATATGACGAACAAAGCGCTTTTTAATAAGATGAAAGAGTTAAAAGTCGAAGTTAAAAGCCATATGAGTTCTCTCAATGATAGTGATATCAGAAAGATAAAAAGACATTGTCTGGGAAAAACAAAAAAAAAACAGACAGATGTCAGAGCCAGACAGTTTGTTATCCGAAGGCGAAAGAAGACCACAGAAGCGGCAGCTGATTCTGAAATTCAGGATACAACTGAAGTCGAAAAAGAGACTGCAGAGCCCGAGAAGAAGAAAGTTGTAAAAAAGAAAAAACCTGAAACAGTAAAAAATGAGCAGCAACCAGCAGCGGTAACAGATGAAAAAAAACAAGAGGATACACCCGATGATAAACAAGAAGATATTAAAAAAGAGGATGAGAAGATAAAATCAGCTCCTGCGTCTGCAAAAACCTCTCCAAAATCAAAGGGGAAAAAGGGTGCACCTGCCAAAATTATAAAGCTTGTTGCAACCAAAAGTGTTGATATTCATTCAGAGACTGAACCTGAAAGCGAAAAAAAAGAGAAGCAGGAGAAAGAAAAAAAGCCAAAGAAGAGAAAGAAAAAAGCAGCACCGGCTAAAATAGTAAAAGTTGCTGATCTTTCAGTTATTGAGAAGTTGAAAAAGACAACGCCTGTGGATGAGAGGGGAAAAACCGGAACCTCCAGATCTAAACCAGATATCAAGAAAAAACAGTATCAAAAAAGAGATATTGAAAAACCGGCATCTCCAGTGATTCCAGATGACCTTTTACCACCGGGTGAGTCTCCAAAACAAGGGGATGACAGGCGAAAAAAAGATAAAAAGAAACCTGGATTTGATGGCGATAAACCATTTGCAAAAAGAAAAAAGCGTAAGAAAAAATCAGTAATTGAGGGAGATGCCTTATACAAAGGGGGTCGTGGCAGAAAAAAACGCGGTAGGAAAGATTCCAGAGGGGAAAAAGGAAATTTTCAACAGACTCAGATTACTACACCCAAAGCCATTAAAAGACGTATCAAGATAGATGAGGCTATTGAGCTTGCAGAACTTGCAAAAAGAATGGGTATCAAAGCCAATAAGATGATCGCCAAGTTGATGGGGATGGGTGTTATGGCAACTATTAACCAGACAATTGATTTTGATACGGCGGCCCTGGTTGCCACAGAATTTGATTTTGAGGTGGAAAAAGCCTCTTTTGAAGAAGAGGATCTACTGGATATAGTAAGTGAGGATGATGAAGAGGGTAAACTGATTGGGAGAGCGCCGGTTGTAACTATCATGGGGCATGTTGACCATGGTAAGACATCACTTCTTGATGTGATCAGGGCATCTAAAATCACCAGTGGTGAAGCGGGAGGTATAACACAGCATATTGGTGCTTATAATGTTAAAACCTCAAATGGCGGTCAGATTACTTTTCTTGATACGCCGGGCCATGCCGCCTTTACTGCCATGAGGGCCAGAGGTGCCCAGGTGACTGATATTGTAATCCTTGTTGTTGCAGCTGATGATGGCGTTATGCCGCAGACCAAAGAGGCTGTAAATCATTCAAAGGCTGCAGGGGTACCTGTTGTGGTTGCTGTTAATAAAATGGATACAGAGGGGGCAGACCCTGACAGAGTGATGCGTCAACTCTCTGAACTTGATCTTCTTGCAGAAGAGTGGGGAGGAGATACGATTTTTGTTAAGGTTTCAGCAAAGAGTGGTGAAGGCATTGATGAACTGCTTGAGATGATTCTGCTCCAGTCTGAAGTTCTGGAACTAAAGGCAAATCCTGATAGAAAAGCATCTGGATATGTAGTTGAATCAAGGCTGGATACCGGGCGGGGACCCGTTGCAACGGTCCTTGTAAAACAGGGAACTCTGGAAGATGGTGATTCTGTTGTATGCGGGCTATATTCCGGTAGAATACGAGCAATGATAGATGATCAAGGGAAAAGACTTGATAAAGCAGTCCCCAGCACACCTTCTGAAATAGTTGGTTTGAATGGTGTACCCGATGCAGGAGATGAATTTATTGCAGTCGCATCTGAAAAAGATGCAAAACAGATTGCCAGTCATAGAATGCAGAAGCAGAGAGCCAAGGACCTTGCCAAAAAAAGTCGGGCCAATCTTGAAAAGATGTTTGAAAATCTTGGAGCTGCTGAAATCAAGGAACTCAGACTCATTGTTAAATCAGATGTTCAAGGCTCCATTGCAGCACTGAATGACTCTTTAAAAGATCTTGCCAAAGAGGAGGTGGATGTTAAAATAGTTCACTCCGGTACGGGAACTATTAACGATTCAGATATTGCCCTTGCAACTGTTTCAGATGCTATTATCGTCGGTTTTAATGTCAGACCCACACCCCAGATTCGCACAATGGCCAAAGAGGAGAATGTGGATATGCGGTTTTATGATATTATCTATGATGTAATAGATGATATTAAAACTGCTCTGGAAGGCATGATGCCTCCAACATTTCATGAAAATATTATCGGCCGGGCAGATGTCCGTGATACATTTGTAATTCCGAAAATGGGGACAATCGCAGGGTGTCAGATTACCCAGGGAAAGGTTGTACGCGGTAAGAATGTACGGCTTTTAAGAGATGGTGTTATCAAACGGGATACACAGATTTCATCCCTGCGCCGCTTCAAAGATGATGTCAAAGCAGTGGAAGAGGGATTTGAGTGTGGTATTGGTCTTGAAAAATTCAATGATATCAAAATGGGTGATGTTATTGAGTGTTATGAGGTTGAAGAGAGAAAGTATAAGGCGGAATCATAAAAAATGAAACCCTATACAAGAGCTGAAAGAATCAGTGGTAAAATTCAGCAGGTAATCACTGAACTTCTGAATAGAAAAATGCAGGATCCCAGAGTTGAAATGGCTACCATAAGCAGTGTGAAAATGACTCCTGACCTGAGAGTTGCCAATATTTATGTCACTGTTTTTGGAAATCAGGAACGAATTGATAATGCACTGATCGGGTTTAGAAATTCAAAAGGCTTTATTAAAAAAAGCATTGCTCCAAAGCTTGGACTTAAATATATGCCGGATTTAAAATTCTTTTATGATGACTCTTTTGATAAAGCTGCCCAGATGGATAAATTAATTAAAAGTACAAAAGCGCCTTACAGATAAACACAATTCCACTGGAGACTATAGTATTCAATTATATTAGATAACTCAAATCTCATTATGTACATATGAAAAATGGTATCATAGCAGTCAATAAACCGGAAGGAATATCTTCAGCCCGTTTGGTATCTCGAATTAAAAAAGCGCTTGATGTGGAAAAGGCAGGTCATACGGGGACGCTTGATCCTTTTGCCACAGGATTGATGCTTTGTCCCATTAATAAAGCAACCAGAATCTCCCAGTTTTTCCTTGGCGGCCATAAAAAATATCTTGCCAGAATATATCTTGGCAGAAAGACAGATACCTGTGACCTCACTGGCAAAACTATTTACACTGCGCCTGATGGTTTTATTGATACTCTCAGGAAAAGTGATATTGAGATGACAGTGAAGTCATTTACAGGTATCCAGGATCAGATTCCTCCTATTTTTTCTGCATTAAAGCATAAAGGACAGCCGCTTTATAAATTGGCACGCCAGGGAAAACAAATCAAAAAACCATCCAGACAGATTGAAATTTTCAGTCTGGAAATTCAACAGATCAAACGGCCATTTCTTGATATGGAGGTTTTTTGTTCTTCAGGTACCTATATCAGAAGTCTGGCCGATGATATCGGAAAAAAACTTGGGTGTGGCGCCCATCTTTCAAAACTCTGCAGAACCCGTTCCAGCATATTCAAACTTGAAGACGCCATTGAACTTGCGGCACTTGAAACCCTTGATAAAAAAGAAGCACTTAAAAGAGTGGTTCCCATGTCAGCGTGCCTTAATTTTATGCCTGAAATTGCAGTGAAAAGTTCAATCGTAAAAAAAGTCAGGTTTGGACAGAAACTTTTAGCCGGGGAGGGGGGAGATGTTTTTACTCAGCCTGGCGAACCTGTCCGGATAACTGGTGATAATAGTGAACTGATAGCAATAGTGAAACTTAATGAAAACAGGCAGGAGTATGATTACTCTTGTGTTTTTATAAGTTAACTGCACACAGCGAATCATCTATTTTAGACCCACCCGATTTTGACCCATATTGTACCCCTCCATCTCGAAATGTAATACAAATTTTGGACAGACGGAAACGGGGAGCATAGCGCTGGATGCTGTTAAAAACAAGCTTCCGGATCTGATCATTCTGGATATTCGACTGCCGGGAATTGATGGGTTTGAAGTTTGTAAACAATTGAAAAATGATCCCCATACTCGAATAGTACCGATTATTTTCATGAGTGTCCTTGTCCTTGGTGGATCTGATGAAAAAAAATTGGCATTTGAAACCGGCGCTATATATATATTCAGTACTTTTACTATATTTACTTTTACTTTTATTCATGCTATCTTGATTTAGAAAAATTGACCAAAACAATGGCCAATGTCCTGTTGAACGGTCAAAGATCAAAACCGGTTAATATGGAAAGGAGGGAGAGACGTTGTCCCTAAAAGGAAACCTGCTAAAGGTTGACGGACTGGAAAAGCGGTTTGGAGGCGTTGTGGCTGTGACCGATTACTGTCTTGCCTTAAAGAGAAACGAACTGGTTGGACTGATCGGACCGAATGGTGCCGGTAAAACTACGGTATTCAATATGCTTTCCGGCATTTTAAAACCCACGTCAGGGCATATTTTTCTTTATTCGGAAGATATTACAAAATACTCTTCGTCACAATCAGCAAAGGTCGGGATTGCCAGAACATTTCAAAACATACGGCTCTTTGGGGACCTCACTGTTCTGGACAATATCAAGGTCGCATTTCATATGCATCAGGGTCAAAATTTTTTAAACACGATATGTCACTCGAAAAAATTTCAACGATCAGAAAAAAAAATCTGCCAAGATGCGACATCACTTGCGGAAATAATGGATCTCACCGATCTTTTGTATGAGCCGGCTAAAAATCTTCCCTATGGTGACCAGCGAAGATTGGAAATTGCCAGAGCCCTTGCAACCAATCCGAAAATATTGCTGCTGGATGAACCTGCTGCTGGAATGAACCTCCAGGAAACGGAGAACCTCATGACAACCATCCGGAAAATCCATTCCGATCACGATATGAGTATCTTGATTGTTGAACATGATATGCGTCTGGTGATGAACCTGTGCCAGAAAATTCAAGTATTAAACCATGGCCAACTTCTAGCCCAGGGAACCCCTGAGGAAATTCAAAATTCTCCGGAGGTCATAGAAGCCTATCTGGGTTGTCCAAAGGAAAAAAATCATGCTGACGGTTGAAAATATCGATGTTTATCGAGGCAGGACCCACGTTCTACACCAGCTGAATCTCAATGTAAGTCATGGTGAGATCATTGCACTAATCGGTGCAAACGGGGCGGGGAAGACAACAACTCTAAGAACAATTTCAGGTCTGTTACGACCGGTGACAGGAAGGATACTCTATACGCCTGAAAAAGGGGGAAAACCAATTGAAATCTCTTCAATTGCTCCGGAGCGAATTGTTAAATCCGGGATTTCCCAATGTCCGGAGGGCAGAGGGGTTTTTTCGCAGCTTTCAGTAAGGGAAAATTTAATTATCGGGGCTTATCTCCGGTCAGACAACCGGATCGAAAAAGATCTTCAATCGATTTATCAAACATTTCCAATACTTGGAGAACGGGCGGGTCAGGCAGGGGGTCATCTTTCAGGCGGTGAGCAGATGATGCTTGCCATTGGCCGTTCCCTCATGAGCAGACCCAAACTTTTAATACTGGATGAACCCTCCCTGGGACTGGCTCCCCTTATGATTGAAACCATCTTTGACATGTTAAGAAAAATATGTGAACAGGGAGTCACCATTTTACTTGTCGAACAGAATGCTGTGATGGCGCTTGAGTTATCCGACCGGGCTTATGTTCTTGAAACCGGTCGTGTAGCACTTTTCGGGCAGAGTAACGAACTGGCCCGTAACCCGCAGGTCCGAAAAGCTTACCTTGGAGGTGAATAATGGATTCAGGTTATATCATACAGCAGTTGGCCAACGGATTTATACTTGGAAGCATGTATGCCCTCGTCGCAATTGGTTTTTCAATGATATACGGTATTGTCCGGCTCATTAATTTTGCCCATGGCGATATTGTAATGATTGGTGCGTTTACCACATTGTTTCTGATGGAGACAGCGGATAGTCTTCCCTTTCCGCTTGTGGCGGTTGTTGTTCTTCTTATCGGTTGCGGCGTGGGCATACTCATCGAAAGAATCAGTTTCCGTCCCATGCGGGGGGCACCTCAGGTAACCGGATTTATTGCCTCCCTGGGTATTTCCATTATGATACAGAATCTGGGTCTCCTTTTTTTAAGTGCGCAGCCAAGAAACTTTAGTTTTCCGGATTATATGCAGACACTGATCCAACTGGGCCCTGCAAGTTTCAGGGTTGTAGACCTGATTATAATTTTAACAGCAGTTATCCTCATGATGGTTCTCATTTTTCTGGTCAAAAAAACAAAACTCGGAATTGCCATGAGAGCGACTGCAGAAAACTTAGATGTCGCCAGGATGATGGGAATCAATATTAATCATATTATTATGGCAACATTTGCCATCGGAAGCGGCCTGGCAGGGATTGCCGGTTTGATGTGGGGTGGAAAATTCGGACAGATAGATCCCTTGATGGGCTATATCCCAGGGCTGAAGGCATTTGTTGCAGCTGTTATTGGTGGCGTTGGATCAATTCCGGGCGCTATTCTCGGTGGATTTATTCTGGGATTTTGCGAAGTCGCTTTTGTTGGTCTTCTCCCTCCCATTTATTCTTCATATAGGGATGCATTTGTCTTCGGCGTTCTGATTATAATATTAATCTGCCTGCCTAACGGTCTTCTTGGCAGGGACATGGAGGAAAGAGCATAATGAAGATAAATCGTCCCCGATACTGCATGGCGATCCTCATTGTTTTGATGGCTGTTTTCGCATTCCTAATGGAATCCTGGGCAAATAGTTACCTCCTTGCCATAGTCTGCTTTAGCGGTATCAATATCATACTGGCCGTCAGCTTAAACCTGACCAATGGGTTTACCGGTCTTTTCTCCCTTGGACATCCGGCTTTCATGGCCATTGGAGGATATACAACGGCCATTTTAACTTTCTCCATTGAGAAAAAGCCTTTATTTATGCCGGATCTTCCGCAATGGATGGCGCCCCTTTACCTTCCTTTTCCCCCTGCACTTCTGGTGGGAGGACTTTTTGCTGCTTTGGTGGCCCTGATCATCGGCATATCTGTTCTTCGGCTGAAGGGGCATTACCTTGCTGTGGCGACAATGGGATTTCTCATCATTGTTCAAGTACTGTTGAACAATACAGAATCAATTACACGAGGTCCGTTGGGGTTAAACGGCCTTGACAATTTCACTAATCTTTATTGGGTGGCCGGTTGGGTTATTGTGACCATTTATACCTGCTGGAAAATAAAATTTTCGTCCCTTGGCAGATCACTTCTTGCCATAAGGGAAGATGAGATGGCGGCGGCCTCCCTTGGTGTAAATCCTTTTTATGCCCGGATTTTTGCCCTTACAATAGGGGCTTTTTTTGCCGGAATCGCGGGGGGGCTGTGGGCGCATCTGATTACCGCTGTAACCCCGGGTTCATTTTCACTCATCATGTCATTTAATATTGTGGTCATGGTGGTTGTGGGTGGTACCGGCAGCATAACCGGTTCTGTTTTAGCGGCAATATTTTTTACATTAATCATTGAGTGTTTCAGGCCGATAGAAGAGAACTTCGGTATTTACGGAATTGGAGAAATCGTTACGTCTCTAATTCTTATTTCTATCCTTATTTTTAGACCCAGCGGCATATTCGGCACTCGCGAACCCGATTTTGTCCAGGGAAAACATAAACCACAACAGTTTCAACAAAGGAGTACAAAATGAAAAAATGTTTACTGGTAATTAGCATGTTTTTAATGTCAATCAGTCTCGTAATCCCGTGTTTTTCTGCGGAACCCATTAAAATTGGGGCGTTATACAGCCTTACGGGAGGAATGTCTTCAATTGATACGCCCTCTTTACGAGGCGCCCAGCTTGCGGTGAAAAATATCAATAAGAGCGGTGGATTACTTGGTGGCCGGATGATTGAACTCATCTCGGTGGATGCAAAAACTGATCAGAAAGCAGCCGCATTGGGTGCAAAAAAGCTTCTCAGCAAAGGTGTTATCGCAGGTATCGGTCATAGTGATCCCTCTTTTGTTCTGCCATCAGCCCCGCTTTTTCAAAAAAAAGGTATTCCTTTTGTTACATCCGGTGCCACTCTTCCAACGCTTCCCAAAATGATAGGGGACTGTATGTTCATGGTGCCCTTTGGGGATGATGACCAGTCCTTTGCCATTGCCGATTATTCTTTCAAATCTCTGGGTGTAAAAAACTTTGTTGTCTGGACTGACAACTCAATGGATTTTACAAAAACGCTTTCAAGATTTTACAAACAACGCGCCAAGGAACTTGGAATGAATCTTGTACTGGAAGACTTTTTTATGATGGGTGACAAGGATTTTTCCGCTCAGATCGCAAGGCTTAAAAATGCATCCCCCAAACCGGATGCCGTCTTCATATCATCCATACCCAATGAGGCCGGGCTGACAACAAAACAAATCAGGGAAAACGGATTAACCCTTCCTATTGTCAGCGGGGACGGTTTTGATACGGAGCTTATCGTAACAGTACCAGGGAAAGAACTTGCCAACGATGTGTATTTTTCAACTCACACCTACAGGGCAGATCCCAGACCGGAAGTTACCCAATTTATAAACGACTATAAAAAAGAATATGGTGTCGACCCTGAAAATGCTTTTGCCCCCCTTGGATATGATGCCGTTGCCTTGATTGCCGATGCCATCAAAAGAGCCGGTTCTGCAGAACCCAAAGCATTGAAAGAGAGTCTGGGTAAAACAATGGGCTTCAAAGCGGTTACCGGTGAAATATCCTATACACGCCCAAGCCGCGTCCCAGTAAAGGGAGTCTCCATTATCAGCGTTAAAAAGGGAAACTATAATGTTGAGGAAATCTGGTTTCCGGATACAAAATAAATTCATGGACTAAAGGAATTTAAAATGAGAACTATACAGCTTGAAGAACTGAATGAATTTTCTTTTCAAGAAGCAAAAATTGACAAAATTATTATGGCCATGGGTTCGACAGAAAACCACGGTTCCCATCTGCCTTTTGGGATTGACACCCTTGTCAGTTATGATCTTGCCAAGAGCGTCGCATCTCAGCTTGAGAATACAGTGGTCGCTCCGCCATTATCGTTTGGGATGAGCGGCCACTACAGGCATAAGCCTATGTGCATCACGCTCTCTGATGAAACCTTGATAGCCGTAATAAAGGAAATGATTGAATCCGTTATTCACTGGGGTATAAACAAAGTGCTGATCATTAACGGCCATGACGGCAATATTGCACCGATTGAAGTGGCTGCGAGAAAGATAAAAATTCAATATCCGGATTTTAATCTGGCGGTACTGGATGCATGGTGGATCACAGCCGGAAATCTTCTGCCTAAAGATACATTTGAAGTTTGGAACGGTATGGGCCATGGTGGTGAAGGTGAAACATCCATCGGGCTTGCCATGTTCCCTGAACTTTGCGATATGAGCCGGGCAAAGGGAATGATTCCTAAAATGGACAATAATGTGAAATTGATATGGAATTTTTCCGATTTGACAGATCTGGGGGCAAGTGGTGCCCCGGAAAAAGCAACGGCTGAAAAAGGCCAGAAAATGAAAACGGTTCTTGTAGATTATCTTGTGGATTTTGTAAATCGTATGGATAAACAAGGCTGGAAGTATGTAAAAAAATAGAAGCATAAAAGAAATTGTTCTGATGTTTACCGCTAGGCACCCTTTTGCATGCAGCCGAAATTGGATGGATGTGGTGTGGTGCCTAGCGGTAACGCCGATCGTCCGGCCAATGGAGCTTTGCTCATCCGCCGGACGATAAGTGAGAGCGCAAAGCGGTCTCACTTATTAATATTGATAAGCCGCCGATTCCCCTAAACGCTTTTTTTGATATTCTATCCACCTCCCAGCATAACCCCGGGCAGCCAGAGTACAAGTTGTGGAAATATCATAATCAGAACAAGGGCAATGCCTTGGATGATTACAAATGGAATGACAGATCGATAAATATCACCCATTGTAATATCGGGTGGTACAACACCCTTTATCAGCATCAGGCAGTAGCCAAAAGGTGGCGTCATATAAGCCATCTGCATATTGATGATATACAGAACGCCAAACCATACCGGGTGAAATCCCAGTTCATTGATAATCGGGATATATATCGGCATGGTGATAAACAGGATCGCCGTATCATCCATGAACATCCCCAGGATAAAAAATGTACATTGTATCATGATGAGAACGCCCCATGGTCCAAGCGGGAGAGCAGTCGTTACAGTATATATGATTTCTTTGGCACCCAGCGCATCATAGATTTGACCAAATGTCAACGCGCCCATGAATATCCACATCATGATCGCCGTTAACTTTGAGCTGTCCATAAGTGCATCTTTAATTAATTTCATACTGAGCTCTTTTTTAATCGCAACCGCTATCACACCTCCCAGGGCACCGATTGCAGCAGATTCAACAGGTGTGGTCAGTCCCAGCATAATCGTTCCCAACACAGAAAATATGAGGAGGGTCGGTAAAATAAGGTGTTGAAGTTTTCGTATCTTTTCACGCTGTGAAGGCCGTTTTTCCTTTGGAATGGTTGGCGCAATCTCCGGTTGAATTTTGCATCGTATAGTAATGTATGTGATATACATGACAGCCAGGAGTAATCCAGGTATAGCTCCGCCAAGAAAAAGCCTGCCTATGGACTCTTTTGCGATTACAGCATAGAGGATCGCAATAAAGCTTGGGGGAACAAGAAATCCAAGGGCGGCACCCGCCTGGATGCATCCCACCGAAATCTCTTTTTGATATCCCCGTTTGCGCATTAGAGGAAGTGCAATTCTTCCCATTGTGAGTGTGCCTGCTGCTTCAGAACTTACGAGTGCTGCAATCATGGTGCAGACACCAATAGTCGCTGATGCCAAACCGCCCGGTATTGGCGCCAGCCAATTTTGAAATGTCATAAAGAGGTCATCGGCTATACCGGAATAATACAGCATCATGCCCATGAACACGAACATGGGGATACAGACCAGAACGGTGTAATTTACCGTACTGACGGCAGCTAAATAACCCATCCAAAGGGATTGCGGGCCCCACAGCCAGAAGGAAAATACCATGGCAATCGCTCCCAGTCCGTAACTGATGGGAAATCCGGTCAGCAGCAGGAGCAGCATACTGCCAAACAATAAGAGTGTGATTAATTCAATTCCCATTCCATTTTCTCCCGGTAATTGCCACATAAATGTCCCGAATATACTTACCCAGCCCTGCCAACAGCAGTAAAGAGACACCTATAGGTATTGCCAGTTTGAAAGGCCACAGCACGGGTCTCCAAACTGATCTGGAGTGTTCGTTATTAACGACACTACTCCACCAGTCCTGCCATCCGTAAAAAACCATTGTCCCAAAATAAAAGAAAAAAAGCGTAAATGTAATCAAATCAAAGACCGCCTTTTTCCTGATGCTGAAGCGATGAAACACCAGATCCATTCTTACCTGCTCATCGGTTATTAACAGATAGGCACCGGTCAGCATCCACAAGGGGCCGAACAATAATGAAACCAGTTCACGCGCCCACAGTGTCGGTGCGTGGAAGAAATATCTCAGGCCGACATCAAAAATAGTGATCACTACAAAACAGAGGATCAGCCATTTAACACATTTCGCCACTCCAATACCCAAGCTGTCAATCATTGAGACGGCTTTTCTTAATATGTCCATTGGTTCCTGCCGTAATAAAAATAGGGTACTGCCGGAATTGAATAAAGGGTTTCAGGGACCCTGAAACCCTTATCTTCTTTACTCGATACGTCCAAAATCCTTCATTGCTTTTAGAACAGCATCCGCTGCTTTTTTACAATACGGTCCTTTTTTGGCAAAGTCATTTTTTATCCATTCTACTGACTTCTGAGTAAGGGTCTTTACATCTTCTTCCGGCAGATGGGTAACCTTGATGCCATGTTTTTCCTGCATGAGTCTGAGTGCTTCCTGCTCTTTTTCAGCGTAAAAAGATGCCATGTATACCGTATTCGACTGAACAGCATTTACAAGAATTGACTGATGATTGACTGGCAGCTGATCCCAGGTTTTTTTACTGATGAAATAAAAAGGGGAAAAAGCCACCTGGTGTCTGGGAAGAAGGAAACTCTTTGTTACTTCGTGAAGAGACATATCATACATGGCTTTTGCGCCACCATATTCAACCCCTTGAATCACATTTCTGGAAAGAGCAGTGTAAAGCTCCTCGGGCCCCATATAAACAGAAGAAACACCGGCCAATTCGTTTAGGAATGTGGCATACGGGTCCAAAATGTTTATGTTCATTCCTTTCATGTCTTTAATACTGTTCACCTCTTTGGTAAACATTAACGCACCACAGTCATCTGCCTGAAATCCGAGAACCTTGATTTTATATCTTTCTTCAAAAGCTTCTTTATAGATGTCACCAAGACCATACCTGTAAATTACAGCCATTTCTTCTTTCAGATTTCCAAATAAATAAGGGGCACCTTCCAGTTCTCCAACCGGTACTGAACCCATCTGATAATCGGGATGCGTATGCCCCATTTCAAGCACGCCCATTGATACGGCGTCGCAAAGCTTTTCCACATCGACCAGTTCACTGTCTGCAAATACCTTGATTTCAATTTCACCATTAGACATTTCATTAACAATTTTTGCATAGTGTTCAAAAAAGTGATTTTCAGCGGCACCCCATGAATGCTGCATCCGCCATGTTGTTTTAGCACTCGCCTGAAAAGAAAATGCCATTACCATAAAAATTACAAATGCCACCCTGATCCACCATTTTTTAGATTTCATTTCTTTCCCCCTTCTTTTTTTATTACTTTTGTCAAAATTTTTTCTTACATCTTTTTTAAACCCCTTTATTTGAAGGGGTTTAGGTTTAAATATCACTTTTCCCTTTTTTTTATCTGAATTTGAAAGTAAAATTGTATGCGAACCCGTGGTTG
>CAYZCC010000020.1:10505-18644 GCA_964476805.1 uncultured Desulfobacula sp. | reverse complement strand
TGTGTCGGATGCAGAGAGTGTGAACAGGCCTGTAATAAGGTTAATGAACTGCCTCAACCAGAAAAACCGTTTAAGGATGAATCTGTTTTAAATGAAAAACGCAGACCAGAAGAGGATTCATATACGGTTGTCAATAAATATGAAACCTCAAGCGGAACAAGATTCAGGAAAATTCAGTGCAACCACTGCCTTGAACCGGCATGTGCCTCTGTATGTTTTGTCACCGCTTTTTCAAAACAGCCATCAGGTGCGGTTGTTTATGATCCTGATGTGTGTGTGGGATGCAGGTACTGTATGATGGCATGCCCCTTTGAAGTTCCGGCATACCAGTATGATGATGCCTTCACTCCCGAGGTCGTAAAATGTACCCTGTGTGCACCAAGGCTTGAAAAAGGACTGCTTCCCGGTTGTGTTGAGGTGTGTCCCAAAGAAGCCCTGACATTTGGGAAACGGGATGATCTTATCAGAATCGCCAAGGAGAGAATAAGAAAAAATCCGGATCGATATGTTGATCACATCTATGGTGAAAAAGAGATGGGCGGCACCTCCTGGATGTATATTTCCGGTGTCCCCTTTGAAGAGATCGGCATGAGAGAGGATCTTGGAAACACAGCGGCTCTGAATCTCACTTCAGGTGCTCTCCATGTTGTCCCCATGGTTGTGGCTTTATGGCCTGTTTTTCTTACAGGAATGTATGGAATGACAAAAAGACGTGAAAAGATTACGGACAAGGAAAAAGCAGATGCTGTAGCCAAGGCCGTAGACGAAACTGAAACCAAAGCGGCCAACGAACTTTCAGCCGCCATGGAAAAAGCCAAAAAAGAGAAGGAAAATGCATTAAAGCAGGCGGAAGCCAAGAAGGAGAAAGCCATAGAAGATGCCCTTGCAAAAGCAGCTGAAGAGGCAGCCAAGGAAGCTGAATTAACCGGTGCCGACCCTGAAGATGAGCCAAAACCTGAGGAGGAATCTTAAGATGTCTGAACAAGAAGCTGTTGCAGCAGATCAGAACTTGGCTGCAGAAAATAAAACTCTGTTTACGACCTTTAATGTTATTGCAGGAGTCATTGTACTTATCGGGATTGTGCTTACGATTTTGAGGTTTACAAAGGGTCTCGGATCTGTAACTAATCTTTCTCACACCCAGCCCTGGGGGCTTTGGATCGGTTTTGATCTGATGTGCGGCGTTGCACTTGCAGCGGGCGGTTATACCACTTCAGCGGCATGTTATATCTTTGGCATGAAAAAATACCACGCTGCTGTAAGACCTGCCATCTTAACTGGATTTTTAGGGTATGCAACTGTTCTTGTCTCACTTTTATATGATGTGGGACGTCCTGATCGTCTTTTAATGGCGTATCCCTTTGTTGTCCAGCAGGGCACCACCTCTCTTCTATTTGAAGTGGGTTTGTGCGTATTGCTCTATCTGATCGTTTTATTTCTTGAATTTACGCCAATCCCCCTTGAGTGGCTTGGATTGAGAAAGGTTCGAAATATTGCCGTAAAAGTGACCATGGTGCTGACAATCTTTGGCGTGGTGTTATCAACACTGCATCAATCCTCTCTGGGGGCTTTGTTTCTTATTGCACCCTCAAAACTTCACCCGCTGTGGTATTCACCCTACATTGCCGTATTCTTTTTTGTATCCAGCATAGTGGCAGGGCTTTGCATGGTGATATTTGAGGGATCTCTTTCTCACAAAGTTTTTAAATCCAAGATGGATAAAACCTATCTTGAAGCGTATGAACCCCTTGTTTTGGGTTATGCAAAAGCGGCTGCCCTGGTGCTGTTCGGCTATTTTGTAACAAAACTTATCGGCGTTGCAGCCGGCAACCACTGGCATCTTCTCGGGTCACCCTACGGGATATGGTTTCTTGTGGAGGTGCTTGGATTTATCGCACTGCCCTGTTTTCTCTTTACAATCGCTTCCAGGGATCAAGATTTTGGCCTGATCAAATTTGCGGCAGCTTGGTCTGTAATCGGAATTGTTTTAAACAGGCTCAATGTCTGCATAATCGCCTTTAACTGGCAGAAACCCCTGGCTGAAAGATATATTCCATCCTGGATGGAGGTTATGCTTTCCGTATTCATGGTGACATGCCTGATTCTGGTTTTCAGATTTGTTGTCACAAGAATGCCGGTTTTTTACGAACACCCTGATTTTAAAGAAGCACATCACTAAAAAAGGAGCCAACAGATGGAAGATATGATTTATACACTTCAAGATTTTATGCTGCATACAGAATCCATAACATACATTATTATGGGAATTTCCTTGATATGTGTTGTGGGTTTCTGGCTTTTTTTAACAGGTACTGAAGAGAAATGAGATATGAGTTGTGGGGTGCGTGAAAAGGTCAGTTTTCTCTTAACGGCTCCCATCGAATAAATATTTGAAGGAGATAGTATGACAGATACAGCAAACTGGGACTGGGAGACAAAAGAGAAGCTTGTTTCCGATCTGAACGAGTGGAAAGACTCGTATAACTGGGTTGAAGAGCCCTATGTCAGTCCTGATGGTGAAAAAATAGCTGCCATTGTAAATACAGATGACATGGAATTCAATGTTTGTGAAAACGCTGAAGTGTGGGAAATAGAGGCGCCCTTTGAAAAAGCCTACTCTCTAAGATACTCTCCAGATGGGAGACTTGTGGTGCTTGCCGCTTCTGATGATGAGTGGAAACCGTTTGTTGACGGTGTTCCATGGGAGAGTGTTTTTGATTTTATATGGGATTTAAGATTCAGCAAAGATGGAAAAACCATTGTTGTTGCCTCACAGACAGATATGGAATACTGCATGGTTCTCAATGATGTACCATGGGAAGAGGCGTATCCTTTTATCACCGGCATGACTTTAAGTGATAACGGAGAAAAAACAGGTTCTGTTGTACAGACAATTCCATTGGGGCAGGCAGAGGTCTTTAAATTTCAGGAGGGCGCTTTCTCTGCTGCTGTAAATGGTGTTCCATGGGATATCAATTTTGTCAATGTATGGAAACCGGCATTCAGTTCAGATGCTTCAAGCCTTGCCGCAGAAGTAAGACTGACTCTTTATGATTATACCATTGCTGTGGATGGCAAACCCTGGAACACTATTTACGGCTGTGTCTGGCAGCCGATATTCCATCCAGAGACAAAGGGTGTGATTGCACCGGTAAAACTTAAAGACGGCTGGACTCTGGCCCAGGATGATAATGTTTTATGGGACAGCCGGTTTACCCAGGTCTGGCACCAGATGGTCAGCCCCAAAAGTGGTAAGATTGCTGCCATAGTTGCGCCATCCTACGGGAAATGGACAGTTGCTGTGGATGGAAAACCATGGGGTATTACTTTTGGTGATATGGTAACTGATGCTGTTTTCAGCCCGGACGGCAGCAGGGTAGCGTGTATTGGCACCAACAAACAGCAGTATACAATCGGCGACAGTGGTAAAGCGTGGGATATCAAGTGCGATATGGCCTGGAAACCGGTATTCAGCCCTGATGGCAGTAAAATCGCTGCTAAAATTGACAAAGACGGTAAGAAAACAATTGCTGTGGATGGAAAATTGTGGAACAGGATGTGTGATGAAGTGTGGGAGCCGGTATTCAGCCCTGACGGCAGTAAAATACTCTGCCGCAGTATGGAAGAGGGTAAATATTATAGACGCGTCATTCCTGTGAGCGAATTTTAGATGTAAAAAGGGGAAGAAGATGAATGATTTTAACGCCATTTATAATTTTGTAAGCGGACCTCTTGTATGGTTTGCCTTTATTGTTTTTATCGGCGGATCCATATATAGAATCCGAAACATGATTGTACTTGTTAATAAGAAAGAGAAATTTATTTACACCTATATGAGTCTTAAATACAGTCTTAGATCAATCAGTCACTGGATGGTCCCCTTTGCAACGGTTAACTGGCGGAAACGTCCTGTCATGACCATTACCACTTTTATTTTCCATGCAGGCATTGTGATCATGCCGTTTTTCATAGGTGGCCATGTTATCATGTTTCACAATGCATGGGGTTTTTCATGGGGGTATCTGCCCGAAGCTTTTACAGACGCTGTCACCCTGCTTGTTATTTTATGCTGCACCTTTTTTCTGCTGCGAAGGCTCGCATTAAAAGAGGTGAAATTTTTATCAGATGCAGCGGACTACTGGATTCTGTTCATGGCAGCAGCACCGTTTATCACCGGATTTTTTGCATATCATAATTTTGGAAGCTACCATTTCTGGATAATACTTCATATGCTTTCAGGGGAGATCATGCTGGTTGCCATTCCCTTTACCCGGTTGAGTCATATGATATATGCAGTTTTTACAAGAGCTTATATTGGATCTGAATTTGGAAAAGTCCGCCATGCAAGGGATTGGTAAAAAATATTGATTGATAAGGAGAATTTTCAAGATGGCACTACCCTATATAGAGTATGAAAAAAATATTGTTGATGAAGGGCTTGAAACAGGTACTGAAAGACTGACCAGGGAAAGAGTCGCAAAAGTTGTAGACAAGGTGATCAACGGTGAAACAGGTGCCAGGCTGAAAGCCTATGTTGATACATGTGTACACTGCGGGCTGTGTTCAGATGCCTGCCACTTTTATCTCTCAACAAAAAGAGATCCCAAATTTACCCCTTCTGGCAAGGTGAAGCGGTCAATGTCAGTGCTTTTGAAAAAAAAGGGCAGGGTCTCTCCTGAATTTATTAAAGAAATTTCACAGATAGCTTCTACAGAGTGTAACCTCTGCAAGCGCTGTGTTCAGTACTGTCCTTTTGGTATAGATATCGCCTATATTATGCTGGTTATCAGGAGAATCTGCCATTTATGCGGGGTCACCCCTCTCTATATCCAGGATACAGCCCACAGCCACTCTGTGACACAGAATCAGATGTGGGTGAAGGAGGATGAGTGGATCGACACCCTTCAGTGGCAGGAGGAGGATGCCAGAGAAGAGATCCCTGACTGCAGGATTCCCCTTGATAAAGAGGGATCGGATTTCATGTACTCTGTCATCGGGCCGGAACCCAAATTCTTAGCGCATCTACTTTACCAGGCAGCCATCATTTTTAATACCGCAGGTCTTAACTGGACAATGCCCTCTTTTCCAGGCTGGGATAATTCTGACATGGCAATGTTCACTGGTGACAATGAAATCATGGCACGAAATAAGAGATTTCATTATGAGGCAGCTCAAAAACTGAAGGTTAAAAAAATTGTTATGGGTGAATGCGGTCATGCCTTCCGGTCTGCTTATGATGTCGGTAACAGATGGTTGAGCTGGAGTATGCCCCCTGTTCCAATGGTTCATGCCATTGAATTCTACTATGATCTTTTAAAAAGCGGAAAAATAAAGGTAAAGGAGAAATATCAAAAATTTGTAACACTTCATGATCCCTGCAATACAATCAGAGGCAGAGGGCTGCATGAAAAAGCACGCTACGTAGTCAATGCGCTTTGTGAGAATTTTATAGAGATGTACCCAAACCGTGAACACAATTACTGCTGTAATGCCGGCGGCGGGGTGATCAACTGCGGCCCTCCCTTTAAGAAAAAACGGGTCGCTACCAATAGAATCAAGGCCCAGCAGATTGCAGATACAGGAGCAGAAATATTAATAACTCCCTGTCATAACTGTCACAGTGGTATGGAAGATATTATCGGCAACTATGGCGTTGACATGCATATAAAATTTATTATTGAGATCATGTACGAGGTTATGGAGAAACCTGAAAACGACAATTAAAATCCCCGCTTTCCTAACCACTTAACCTATTAATTTTATTTAAAAAACGTCAGGTCCAACGATGGATCCATGGGCATCCTTAAGTTTTAAAAGCGCCTCTCTTTGCAGGGAAAGTATGTCAAAAAGCGTCTGGGGGATATTCTCTTCTTTTGAATAGGCCTCCTGCTGCAGTTCAACTCTTTTTAAAATATTATCGACATAGAGGGAAAACTGTTTTGTATAAAGCGCCTTTGTATACTCCTTATTGATAATATCCTTAAACAGAGATTTCAAATCATCATATTCTGGGATATTTCCAATGGGGGTGGTAATATACGCAACTTCATTGTGGGCATACCTTTCAAGCCATGCAAGCCACACTTTTACATCCCTCTTCTCACCTATCAGTTTGGAAGAATCTCCTCCGCGCGCCTGATCAGTAAGAAAATAGTTCAAACCTGCCAGAACAGGCGTATACTCTTTTTTGATCTTATCACTGCCAAAGAATTTAAACTGGGCATCCATATAATCCCCAAGTGCGCCCGGAATAAAGGGAGCATTGGCCCAGGGTGCTCTTTTCACCCCTGTGGCGCCAACTTCTGTTGCAGTGGCAGCAGAAACAATACATGCGCCAATCACAACCCCTGCATCTGAATTCTGGGCAACCCATACCGGCGGCATGGTGTCAGCATCCCTTCCACTGTAGGTGAAAACCCGTGTTAATGCACCTTCCGGATTTTCAGCTTCATCAGAGTAATTATCAAGTGATGAAGATATCAGTGTACACCGTGAGTTGGGATGGGACAGGGGTATTTTTTTGTTGTCACTGTCGGTTTTGCCTTTAAACCACTCCCCCTGAAAATTAAAACCTTTTTCCGGATGTTCTTCATTATTCCCCACCCAGTGGGGAATTCTGTTTTCATCAATTAAAACATTTGACCATATGACTTCATGCCCTGGCTTTCTTAAAACCTTCATCAGGAGAGGATCTCCTTCAAGATTGACATCTTCAACAATACCAAAAATTCCGGCTTCCGGGTTTACAGATCTTATGGAGCCGTCATCTGCTATCCACATCTGGGCAAGATCATCTCCTATAAAGACATCGCCTGCCATGGCAGTGGTGGTTTTTCCGCAGCCGCTGGGAGCAGCACCTGCAACCCATGTTACACGGCCATTGGGGCCGTTTATACCTGTGATAAACATATGTTCAGACAGCTCTTTCCCAAGGTTTTTATAAACCGCCTTATCCACGGCAAATCTGTGGTTACCTTTTTTCAGCAGCAGGGTGTTGCCGGCATAGGTGCAGTTAAAACTGTAGGTGGTTTGAAATGCTCTATCCATGAACACTCTTGCGTTGGGAAGATCTTCACTCCTGTTTAATCCTTCACTGTGGACATTGGTGAAAAAGTGTCCAAGTTTTTCAACTTCCCGGTCAAAATCAGCATAGGAATTCCTGTAAAGCAGTTCTGCACTGTGGACAACATATGTGGAACTTGTAATCTCCAAAGCAGGATTTGATACAGGTGCTCCCACAGGACCTCTCATATAAAACCCAATGATCATGGTCATATCCTTCATGATACCCTCCATATTGGATCTTACCTGCTCCAGGGCGGTAGGTCTGTCCACTCTGTTGGCAAGGGAGCTGACATGGTCTTCAGGATTTGCAATGTAGTATGTTCTGTCAACTATTCTTCCCTGCTCTTCAGCAAGATCAAAGTGAATGGTGTGGTTTTCCATGGCAAGGGGACTCTCTTCGCCCTTTTTAATGGCAAAATCTCTGATAAACTGCTTGTCTTCCATGGATCCGGTATTGACAAAAACAGAACCGGGATCGCAAAGAACAATTGAATTGGCGACTCTAATTAAAACTTCAGGATTCTCAATGTTTAATATTCTTGAGAGATGTTTTTCATCCATATATTTTTCAAAGATGGCTTTGGCTTTTTCCTTTGTATCAATTTTCCCGAGTTCATTAATGATATCAATTTCTCTGTTTGTCTTTTGCATATCTCTCCTCACTGGGTAAAAAGTTTATTGAATAAATACTCTTTTTCTTCTATCATTTAATTAAAAAAAATTAAATGATATCTTAATATTTTTATGCAATATTTTTGGATTATTAAGTGCTGGATTGTATTTTGGCGTAAATTTTTATAGACAGGGATATTAGAGAATTAAAATTTCAGGAGGAAAATGGATAGAAAAATATTTGCAGACCTGCACAACCATACCACAGCATCGGATGGAGATTACACACCCGAAGAGCTGGTGAAGCAGGCAGAGATTAAAAGAATCAATGCCGTCGGGATTACAGATCATGATACCCTCAATGGGTTACAAGAGGGGCTTGCCGCAGGAAAAAAATACAGTGTTGAAGTGATTCCTGGTGTGGAAGTATCCATAAGGTTTGAACGATCCTATTTTACAGGC
>CAYZCC010000020.1:3623-10495 GCA_964476805.1 uncultured Desulfobacula sp. | reverse complement strand
TGCATCTTTTGTGTTATTTTAATAAAGATCTGCTTGCAGACAACGGTTTTGTCAATGAGTTTAAAAGGATTTTAGCCCAGGGGAGGGGTGAAGAACTTGTAAGGGAAAGAATTGATAAAATTAACAGATTCTTTGGCCCCCGCTCCATTAAATCAGGGCAGACAGACCCACTGTTAAAAAGAGATCTGGAATTTGAAGAGATTGCCGCGTTAGGCAGCCATGCCACCAGACGTCATTTTTCTGTTGCCTTGAAAGAGAATTTTCATATCACTGACAGCGACACCATTAATGCAATTATCGGCAACAGCAGCAAAGCATATCTTCCTTCAGGCATCCCATTAAAAGAGATTATAAATTTTATTCGTAAAAACAGAATAGTTGCAGTCCTTGCACACCCTGCAGCAGGCTCTTTCCCGGGCAAAGGCCATTATAAGGAAGTATTGCCGCCTTTTGATGTGGTAGAGAAGATTTTTCCTGAATTTCTTGAAGCGGGTATCAGCGGTTTTGAAGTCTATTATCCGGGTCATACAGAAGAATACCAGGAGCGGCTCAAAAAACGGGTGGTAAAAAACAGGCTGATCCTTACAGGCGGATCAGACTGCCACGACGGAATCGAGCGGCCCTTTGGAGTCAGAGGAATTTCAAAAGATGAATTTAAACGGTTTAAAGAGGCCTTGATTTAAAAATAGAGTCGATTGTCATCGAAAGAGAAAAAATAATTTTGAGAAGAAAAGATAAAGAGATCACAGATAAAAAAGAGATTGAAAATATTTTAAAAAAGAGCCAGATATGCCGTATTGGAATGGTGGATGGAGATAAACCATATATTGTTCCAGTGAATTTTGGGTATAAACACGATACGCTGTTTTTTCATACCGCTTTAGAGGGCAGAAAAATTGATCTGATGAAAAAAAATCCCAATATATGTTTTGAAGTTGATCATATTGAAAAGTTTAAAAAAGCAAAACTTGCCTGTGACTGGTCTATTGAATATAAAAGCGTGATAGGGGAAGGCAGGGCAAAGCTGCTGTATGATCCTGAAGAGAAAAAAAAGGGTCTTGATATGATCATGGCTCAATATTCGGGCAGAACCTTTGAGTATCCCGTTGAAAATCTTGAAAAAACCCTTGTGATAAAAGTGATCATTGACAAAATGACAGGCAAACAGTCATAAGGAAACCTTTTAAAAATGCAGGAAGAAACAGATGGGTGAAAATATAGATAAAACAATCTTTAAAGATCTTGAATCCTGTGACCCTGAAGAGGTTTCTGCACGGACAAAATGCAGATTTGAAAGATCATCAAACCGCTATTTTGTCCGTGTCTGGGGACATGAATATTGTGTTGATCTGAATAAATATGAAATAAAACCGGGAAGGTCAGGTCTGAAAAACTATCACGAATTTTTATATCTTTTTATTCTCTACTACCTGATTCAATCAAAAGATATCCTGCCTTCAGGGGTGTGGATATCTGAAAAGGATATCCCTTCGGGCGGCGCTTTTTTCAGAGGACCTCATACGATTCCGGGAAACTTAATTACCGACCGGTTTGGCAATGATATCGATGCGTTTAAAAAAGAGTGCAGAAAATTTAATGGCATCACTCTTGATATGGCGGATGCAGCCTTCAGGTTTCAGATTACGCGAACGATACCCGTGGCCGTCTTGTATTTCATGGGTGATGAAGATTTTCCAAGTGAGGCAAAACTTCTATTTGACAGGACAATAGGCCGCCACTTGCCCCTTGATATTATTTTTGCGCTGGCTGTGGAAATCTGCAATACAGTTGGAACATCACAGGATGTCTAAAATGCGTAAACGTGTCCTGATCATTTTTATCACCTGACATTGTCCACTCTATTACAAAAGTGAGTGCAGCAGATTTTGAACATCAGACGCTTTAAAACAGAACTGCATATCAATAAATCGGCTTCTAAATTTTTTGATTTCATTTTTCACTGCTGTTTTATTTTTAATGAGATCTGCCATCAGTCCGGCAAGGTTCTGGAAATCTTTCTCTTTCATGCCGAATCGGGTCATTTCAGATACGCCCATCCGAAGAGCGCCTGATGCTGTAAAACCCTCTTCAACAGGGGTTGCCTGATAGTTGACAACCAGATTGTTCTCTTCAAATTTCTGGGCGGTTTCTGCACCTTTTCCATACCCCACATTTAAAATCACCTGATGGGTCTGTGTAAAGGATATTCCAGGGTCACCTGCCACATCAAGTCCCTGCTCTTTCAGGGCAAGGGCAAATGCTTTGGCATTGGCGATCACGGCTTTCTGATAATCATCTTTAAAATGATTCATCTCATAGGCAGCAAACAGAAGGCCTGTCATGGTTCCAAGGTGGTGGTTGCTGACACTTCCGGGAAAGGTTCTTCTCTGAATCGCTTCCCACAGTTCATACTCAAGATCATTTTCATTGAAATCAGAAGCAATCACGCCTCTCTGGGTACCGAAATAGGTCTTATGAGTGGAGCCGGTTACCACATGGGCACCCTCTTTTAAAGGTTCCTGGAAATGGGGGCCGTAAAGCCCTAATACATGTGCCATGTCATACATGACAAGGCAGCCGGGGGAGTATTCATCCACAAGCCTTCTGATCTGAGCGACCGGCTCTTTATGGAGAATCATGCTTTTGCCGAGGATGACAAGTTCAGGCGGATGCTCTTTAATAATCTCTTCACACGCCTTCATATCAATTTTGTATGGATTGTTTTTCAGTACAGGAAAATTTATAACAGCCGGTTTTTCAGTTCTGGGATCCCTTGCAACAAAGTCACGAAGCGCCCCCATGGGCTGGGCACTTAAATGACCTCCCTTGATAATGTGGTTGTTCATTATTTTTTTGATTTTCCGCGGTTCATTTTTCCTGTCAGTTCGGTTTAGAAAATCAACAAGCGCACTGAAAAAGGCCGTGTTGGCCATCTGTCCTGAAATGACTCTTGATTCCACATTTTGACAGTTAAAAAAGGTTTGAAACTCCTGGTTTAAAAGAGTCTCTACTTTTTTTATAAACTCAGTTCCCTGGTAGTAGAATACATCTTCTCCTGAAAATGCCTTTAACTGTTTATGTTCTGCATACCGGTTGACAGGATCGCTGATGGATAATAGCCTTGAAGCATATGACTGGCTCATTTCAGAAGGGATAAGATTGATACACTCTCTTGCCCGCCAGGTGTTATTTCTCACTGCTTTTGAAATCAGAACATCTGCCAGTTCAGGATAGTTTTCAGTGGGATCTGTTTTCTTTGTTATTTTTAACTGATCGTGGGGAATGGATCTTACAAAGGGGGGCGCTTGGGAGCTCATATGCCAGGGAACAACAATGGCGCTGCACCGTTTTTTTCTGATTTCTATCTCAAGTTTATCGCCTTCAATGATATGGCTGTCAATCAATGCCAGTGCAACAGATCTTCTTTTGGGTTTATCCTTGAAGATGCCGTTCAGGCCTTTTCCTTCAGGTTCCTGATATGGGATCATGGTACCCGAAGTAATGTGTCCCACATGTTTTTTCCCAGCAAAAACCCTGTACCCCTCCCTTGCAATCCCTTTCCCGGTTATGGCAACAGGCATCACCATCCTTGGAAGATGGGAGATGTTATCAAATTTTTGTTCCATGATATTTTTAAAGGCGAGGTATTGCTTATCAAGGGCTTTTTTCCCTATAAAATCTCCTTTCAGGGAAGAAAAGCTGACGGCAAACCTGGATAGTTTTGATGCAAAGATCGGAATTTCTTTATCTTCATGATCCATACCCAGCTCATGGCCGTAAAGGGGAAGCGCTGCTTCAAGTCTCAAGGTATCCCTTGCACCCAACCCGATGGGAACGGCCCCTTTTTTCAGTAAAAGATCCCATATAAAGACTGCATCAGCCGCTTTAATAAAGAGTTCAAATCCCAGGGGTTCCCCTGTATATCCAGTTCTTGCAAGGCAGATTTCAACACCGTTGATATCAACAATACTCAGGCTGTTTCTAACAGGTTCGGGCAGACGGCCCTTTGTGATTATCTGCTCCATAATGATTTTAGAAACGGGGCCTTGAAGGGAAATCATGGCCTCTTCAAAGGTTTTGTCAATGATTTCAACATCCTTGAATGATTTTAAATGCTTTTCAAAATGTGCCAGATCTTTATCGCGGTTGGCGGCATTTACCACAAGCAGGTATTCATCAGGTTTAAATCTGTATAGATACGCATCATCAACAGCGCCGCCGTCTGAGTTTTGTATCAGCGTATATTGACTCTCTCCCACATCAAGAGCCATGGCATTATGGGTCAGGATATGCTGTAAAAAAGGCAGGGCATTGATGCCTCTGAAATAGAGTCTTCCCATATGGGAAACATCAAAAATGCCCGCTTTTGTCCTTGTTGCCATATGTTCATGAATAATACCTTCAGGGTATTGAATGGGCATTTCCCAGCCGCCGAATTCTACAATTTTTGCCTCAAGTTCCATGTGTCTGTCATAAAGTACGGTTTTTAAAAGTCTGTTCATGGGATGCTCTTTAAAATTATGGGTGAAGGTCAAAAATAAGATAAAATATCTTTTACAGTTTCCAAAGGAAGATAAATATCTTCAAACAGGATCAATAAAACAGTTTACAGTGACTGAATTTAATAAAAGTGGAAAAATATGTCAATGGGTTCGATGAAATCCAATGATAAGGGATAAAAGAGCAGCCAGTGTACAAAATCCGGATATCAGGCAGATGGGTATTAATCCATAATCAGACCAGATGATACCTCCCAGGAATACGCCAGCAACTCTTCCCGCTCCTGCAGTCGCAAAAAAGGCGGCCATGGTGGAGGCTCTTAATTGCGGTACCAGTTCTGTTGCAAGACTCATGGCAGTCACAATTGTAAATTCAAAAAAGAAGAACACAAGGAAAAGGCCGATAATAACATAAGCCAGACCCATATCCAGAACAGGCAGGAGAAAATATGATGCAGCGCAGAGCGAGACCCCGATTATAATCGTTTTTTTCAATCCAATTCTGTCAGAAAAAAAAACGGTAACACCTTCACCAAGGATCTCAGAAAGCCCGATAAAAACAGTGCCAAAACCAATGGCAGTGAGAGAGAGACTATAGGATTTTTCCAGCCATGCCCCGTAAATCACAAAAAGATTATCATTGCCCAGGCATATTAAAAACACAAAAGATAATATCCCGATCACCTTTCTCTCTTTAATAATGGTTTTCCAGTTTGACTGCATTAAAGTCTTACTCCTGGATGGTGAGGACGGTTTTTTATCCTTTGGCATGATTTTCAGGATGGTGAAAAAACAGATCAGAGAGAATCCTGAGATGATAAAAAAAGGGGTCTGCCATGAGAATCGTTCAATAATAATTCCGGACAGGGGAATCCCTATAAGAGTTGATCCTGCCCAGGCAAGTTCAGTTATTCCAATGATCTGCCCTCTTTTTTCAAAGGGGATAAAATTGCCTATAAAAGCCTGAAGACTGGGGTCAAATATGCTTTTGCCAAGCCCGGTAATAAAAATGGAGATCACAAATAGAGAGTAAACAGGAATCAGTCCGGCGGTAAATGTGCCAATGGTCAACAATCCCAGAGAAAACAGCATTAAAATCCTGTAACCGTATCGGTCTGCAAAGCTTGCGCCAAAAGGTCCTAGAAGGGATGTGGCCTGATTGACTGCAATCACAGATGTAATGGCGGAAAGATCTGTATTCAATCCCCGGGCAAATTCAGGTGCAAAGGGATAAATCAGCCTTCTTGTGACATTAAATAGAAATTTTGTAAAGGTTGTGACACTGATAAAGCCGGCAAATCTCTTTGAATTCTCTGTCATCAGGCCTATATATTTGCAAGCAGTCTGAATTTGTCAAAAACAAGCAGAAGTCCAATGGCGATCAACAGAATGCCGGAAGCTTTATTAAGTGCCCCTATGAACCGGTTTGCCCGTTTGATGATTTCAAGAATGGAATTAATGAAAAAGGAGATGAGCATAAATGGAATGGCAAGACCGGCAGAATAGACAGCCAGATGGGATACGCCTTTTAATACGGTATCCTGACTGCCTGCAACAATTAAAATAGACCCCAGCAGGGGACCGATGCAGGGGCTCCATCCAGCACCAAAAGCCATGCCGATGACAAAAACCCCCATGAGATGAATGGGTTTCTCTTTAACATGGATTTTTTTTTCAAAATTAAATTCTTTGATATTTATGATTCCAAGAAGGTGAAGCCCGAAAATAATTATTATGGCGCCTCCAAGATACCTTACCACCCAGGAGTATTGTGTGGCAACTTTGCCAAGAAAAGATGCCGAAACGCCTAAAAGAACAAAAATAAAGGAGAATCCAGCCACATAAAAGAGTGTGGAGAGGATCACTTTCTGTCTCACCTCTTTTTTATCCTGCGTCATTTCATCCAGCGTTAAACCGGTAATAAAAGAGAAGTATGCCGGTATCAGCGGCAGAATGCATGGAGAAAAAAAAGAGAGCAATCCTGCTATAAGGGCTGCTGAGTAAGTTATATTTTCTGTAAACACGATATTATATTCTTATTCATTTTTATTCATTTTTTATTCTTCTCATTTTTGTACCCACTCCAGAGTGTCGCCGTTCGTGTTTGAAGTCTATCAATCAGCTAACAATCAGCTAACAATCAGCTAAAATGATATTCTATTCATTTTTTTAAATCTATCAAGTATTAATCGATCCCGCTCATGAAAATATTTGCTGCTGCCTCCAGTTGAAGAGGGATCAAATGATGTCTATCCAGCGGGGCATAAGTAGTGCCCGACCGAAAACCGCTAATTTGCCCAATTACGGCGTTGAGAAAAAATTAAATTACAAAATCAGATCATTGTACGCAATTGGTTTAAAAAGTTATCAAGT
>CAYZCC010000020.1:491-3613 GCA_964476805.1 uncultured Desulfobacula sp. | reverse complement strand
TTTTTCGGAAATTTTGACTGCGGTTTTAATCTCCGGAGCAAACACAGATATTTTATACTCTTCAAGAAGCCAGAAAAATTCTTCAATTTTTTGAGACTTTTCCTTTGTTGATTTCTGTGAGAGCGAAGATAAAAGCGTTTCCAGATGCCTGTTATACTTTTCAAGTTTGCTTATCTTCTGCTCTTCTTTTACAAGGTTGTCAGCAGCCCGCTGTGCTCTTACAGTGATACACTCAATATAGCGGTGCAGATGCACAACTCTTTGGAAAGTGTAAATGTCAAGAAAATTGTGAGGGACAAGATTTTTTAACTCTTTAAAAAGGTCAGACAGAATTGTAAAGGTTTTTATCTTCTTCTGATGCTGTACCGAAAGCTTTTGTATGAGTTTAAAACATTTTTGATAGGCTTTTCCCAATTGAAGAGCGGTATTGATAAATCTTTGTCCTGAGTTGTAAAGTTCTTTTAATTCATTTTGACCCTGATTTATAAATTCCTGTTTTGTCCTGATATTTTTTGCAAAAAGGGTATGGGTGACAAGGTTGAACAAAGAAAGCTGAAATTCTTTCTGCCCGTTAAAAAGCGGTGCGATCTGTTTTATCCCGGCAGATGTGTTGATATCTTTTTTCAAGGCCTTGAAATAATCTGGATAGCGGGTTTGAAAAAGCTTTTTTACTCCCTTGATGTGAGAATCATCAGCCTCCTGTTTTGATTTGAACAATCTTAGTGACAGGGTCTGCAGATTTTCGTCGTTTGATGCCGGGGTGCTGTTTTCCCTCTTTTTTGACTCAATTTTTAAACCCGGGTAATATTTTTTTGAGGAGTCAATAAAAATAAACGCTTCAAGATCTTTAAAATCCCACTCTTTTATATCTGTTTTTTCATATTTTTTCCTGATTTTATCAAAATGGCTGTCTTTTCCAGGCAAAGCGGCATCTGCAAACTCATCTAAAACGCTGCTGTCACGAAACGCTTTGATCTCCCTGCCTTTTTCATTCCTGATGGAAATTCTCATTTTCAGATGATCTGGCAGGTCTTTGTCTGACCACTGGGTGGCAGGGATGATAAGGTTGAATCGTTTTTGAATAAAGGAAGAGAGCATTGTGAACAGAGGTTTATTCTGTTTTGGCATCTCTTTTACTATAATTTGTGCAGTTTGTGCAACAGGCATGAGTTGAACACGGTTCTTTTTGGGAAGTGCTTTAATCAGGGCCTCAATCTTCTCTTGAAAAAGCCCTGGAACCAGCATGTCTACTTTGTGTTTTGAGATCCCTGTGGCTGAATCTGCAGGTATCTTTATGGTGATGCCGTCTTTTTTTGAGCCGGGCTTGAATTCATATTCAAGCTTGAATCGGCCGTGTTCCATATCAAGGGTGTCAGGGAAATTGGAGAGGATATCACTGTCAATGGAAGATTTTTGAATATCCTCCTTTGTCATCTTTAGAAAATCTTCGTTTTTCTGATTTTTAATAAATCTGGAAAAAGTTCTGATATTGAAAAATGGGGTTTCAAGTTTTGATTGATAAAAAAGAAACATGTCATCTTCAGATGCGAGTATATCTTTTTTACGCTGTTTATTCTCAAGGGTTTCAAGATCTTCAATACGCTTTCGATTGTGAGTCATAAACTTAAATTTTTGATAAATTTCACCTTGTACCAGCGCATATCGGATAAATATTTCACCGGCTTCCTCAGGGTTTATGGGTCCATAGGCAACCCCGCGGTTATTTACAATGATAAGACCAAACAGGGAGACCTGCTCAAGTGCGACAACTTCACCTCGTCTTTTTTCCCAGTGGGGATCTGAATATGTATATGTACATAAGTGTTTTCCTATCTGCTCAAGCCATTCAGGATCAATTTTTGCCGCAGTTCTTGCAAAGAGTTGGCTGGTTTTTACAAATTCTGCCGCCACGATCCAGTTCCCTGCATTGTTGAAAAGTCCGGAACCTGGAAATATCATAGCCTGCTGTCCCTTGGCGGCATTAAAAATATTTTTCTCTTTTTTATGGGCAATATTGGCAAGGTATCCATGGAGAAGACACTGGTGCAGCGCTATATACAAAGGGCCTCCAATGTCAAAAGCCCTGGACTTCATTCCTTTCGAGCCAAGCTGAGCAGGAATTTTTTTATCTCCCCTGATTTTATGCTTCTTTAAAATCCTTAGAATCTGTCTGTGGATTTCACTCCACTCTCTTAAACGCTTGAAAGATAGAAAATGATCCTGGCAGTACTTCTTAAGTTTTGATCTTGTTTTCAGTTCTTTCTCAGCTTTTTTATAGGCATTCCAGATATTTAAAAGGGTTATAAAATCAGAAGCCGGATCTTTGAACAATACATGCTTCTGGTCAGCGGCCTGGGTTTTTTCAGCCGGGCGCTGTCTTGGGTCTGAAACGGCAAGGGCAGTGGTAATGACACACGCCTCTTTTAAACACCCTTTTTTATCCGCTTCAATCAGAATTCTGGATAGTTTTGGATCAATGGGCAGTCCTGCCATTACTCTGCCACTCTTTGTGAGGGTATATTTTTTTTGTTTTATCTTGATGGCACCAATTTCCACAAGTGTTGCAAAACCATCTTTAATGCTTTTGGGTGCGGGTCTGTCAATAAAAGGAAAGGTTGAAACATCTCCAAGATTCAGAGCGATCATTCTTAAAATTACTTCAGCAAGATTGCTTCTTAAAATTTCAGGTGAGGTGAAAAATGGTCTCGCTGCAAATTCATCTTCATCAAACAATCTTATGCAGATGCCGTTTTCAACCCTGCCGCATCTTCCCATTCTCTGATCTGCCGAAGATTGTGAAATGGCAGTGACAGGCAGAGCCGTGGTACGTGTTCTTGGTGAATAACTCGGAATCCTTGCAAGTCCTGTATCCACAACAAATTTGATTCCAGGAATTGTCAGAGAGGTTTCAGCCAAATTGGTGGCAACAATGATTTTGCGTCCCACCGGCCTTGAAAAAATTTTAGACTGCTCTTTTGCTGAAAGCCTGGCAAAAAGAGGCATGACAAGAACACCAGGGTGTCTGCTCCCCCGAATGATTTCCATGGTATCGCCAATATCCTGTTCTGTTGGCATGAATACAAGAATATCGCCGGATTCTTGTTTTGAAAGAATATCCTCCA
>CAYZCC010000020.1:0-481 GCA_964476805.1 uncultured Desulfobacula sp. | reverse complement strand
GCAGTGGCAGCCGCTTCAACATAATTTTCATCTTCCAGATTTTCGTTTCCATTTTTACTGTCAGCAAAAGGCATATATTTTATTTCCACAGGAAACATACGTCCGGATACTTCAATAACAGGCGCATTATCAAAGGCTTTGGAAAATTTTTGCGTATCAATGGTGGCAGAAGTGATTATCAGTTTAAGATTATCTCTCTTTTTGACAAGACGTCTTAATATTCCAAGGGTGAAGTCGATGTTGAGGCTTCTTTCATGGGCTTCATCCACAATAATGGTATCATAGGCATTTAAAAATCTGTCTTTCTGGGTTTCAGCAAGCAGGATACCGTCGGTCATGATTTTAACACAGATATGACTTCTGGTTTTATCATCAAATCTTATTTTGTAGCCAATTGAGGTGCCAATGTTTTCGCCTATCTCCTCTGCAACTCTTTTTGCTACATTAATGGCTGCAATACGTCTTGGCTGGGTACACCCTA
>CAYZCC010000019.1:16814-19442 GCA_964476805.1 uncultured Desulfobacula sp. | reverse complement strand
TTTATCATAATTTGCCTCATTCTCTGTTTTCAGTTCAAGGTAATTATCAATATCACCATTGAGGCATACATGTATAATCCCTGTTTTCCCTATGTTTTTATCTGTTGGGGTGTTGTCCTGTGGATGGCAGTTGGCAACATTAATATCACCGATTGAGGCCCACCGGGTATGTGAAGATACTGAATTTGCAATGAAATTATAATTTGCAAGCCGCTGGAGTATGAGATCATTTTTAATCTGGCTTCTGATAAATGACACATTATCTCCAAGCGCACCTATTTCTGCAGAAAATTTATAGGCAAAACAGATGTTTACATGGTGAAGACCTCCTTTAGAAAAGGTATCATTAATTGTGATGCTGTTGTTTCTCAATACCAGATGGTTGGTTCTCTGCTTGAGGATTTCAGAAAGCCCGGCCTTGATAAGAGCCGCTCTGAAATTTTCAAATTCATCCTTTGTAAAGGTGAAAAGAAGAGAAACCCCGGCAGAATCCCTGCCTCTGACTTCAAGGCGGTCCAGGGAGTTTAATACAGCATTTAATCTTTTAAATACTTTAACTCTCCTTACATTATTATTGTCTGAATTTTTAAAGTTAATTGAAAGCTTGCCAATGGAAGTGATATTTTTTTCAATCTCGTTTTTAAGGCACCAGCCAATATCCTCAAGCTTTTCAAGGCCATGGGAAACGGCTTGGATTTGAGTGGATGAAAAGTCTGAGAGGTTGTTATTGAAGTTTAATCTCTGCTTAGAAATTAAATCGTCAATTTCTTTTATTATGGATGCAAGCTGCTTTTTTTTAGCCTCATTTAAAAAAAGGTCACAAAAATGATCCTCCTGCTTCAACTCCTGGGAGGCATTAAAAATCTTTTTTAGAAAATCGTCACCGCCAGGAAAACTCTCTTTTTCAAACTTTATATCAGAGGAGGCCCTATTCTCTTTTAACAGTGAGAGCATCTCCTGTATGGTATCCAAAGTTGATTTTTGAGGTGTGGTCTCACTTCCTTTAAATGCAACAAGTGCTGAAATGCCGCATGGTATTGTATTGGGCTGGTAAGGGAAAAATATGATGGTGTTTTCTCCTGCCTTGAACAGAGAATTTCCAAATTCAATTTTGATTGAAAATAATTTTTTAATACGCCTTGAAAAAGCTTGTTTATGAAGAATAATGGTCTTCTCCGCTGTTTTTAATAAAAAATTGTTTCCCAATGCCGTAATGGGTCAAATCAGCTGTTTCAGATTTCATAGCAGTGACATACTCTGTTTTTTTGTTTGCCCGCATCAATTCGAGGGAACAGAATGGCAGGCTTTTCGATGATCGTCTCTTTTTTAATCTGTCCCCACAAATGGGACTCTTTTAAAGTGTAAAAACTTCTGCCTTCTGTTTTCATGCCCAGAGTTTTTATCATTTTTAAAGATGTTTGAGGCATGACAGGGTAAATCAGACATGATACAACTCTCAACCCCTCCATTAAATTATAGAGTATGGTTGCGAGTTCATCAACACTGTTTTCATCCTTGGCAAGAGTCCATGGTGCATTGGTATCAATATATCTGTTCATTTTTCTGATGAACTGCCAAACGGCTTCAAGACCTCTGCTGAATTCACAGGCGGACATGAATTTTTGAAATTCATCCATTGTTGATTCTGCTTCCAGAGCCAGAGAGAGATTTTTCTTCTCTTCAATTTTTGGATCAGCCCCTTTAACCCTTCCTTTAAAATATCTGTGGTTCATGGATAGAACCCGTGAAAAAAGATTTCCAAGGTCATTGGCAAGGTCTGAATTTATCCTTGATACAATACTCTCCTGTGTAAAATTGGCATCCAGGCCAAATACCATCTCTCTCATAAGAAAATATCTAAACTGATCCAGCCCGTATGCATCAATTATTTCCAAGGGGTTTGTTACATTCCCAATGCTTTTAGACATTTTGCTCCCTTTGACATTCCAGAATCCATGGACATTTAAACCTTTATAAAGTTCAATGCCGGCAGCTTTCAGCATGATCGGCCAGTAAATACCATGGGGTTTGATAATATCTTTTGCCACAAAATGACGGGCACCCGGCCAGAATTGTCTGAAAAGTTTTCCATCAGGGAATCCAAGGGCAGAGATGTAATTTAAAAGGGCATCAAACCATACATAGGTGACATAATCTTCATCAAACGGCAGGGTGATTCCCCATGTCAGTCTGGTTTTAGGTCTGGAAATACACAGATCTTCCAGAGGCTCTTTTAAAAAAGATAATATTTCATTTTTATACTGTTCAGGCTGAATAAAATCTGGATTTGCTTTAATATGGTTTATGAGCCACTCCTGATAGTTGCTCATTTTAAAAAAGTAGTTGGATTCTTTTATGGTCTCCGGTTTGGTCCCATGGTCAGGGCACTTTCCATCCGCAAGTTCTCTTTGTTGATAAAAACGTTCACAGCCATAGCAGTACAGGCCTTCATAGCTTGAAAAATATATATCTTTGTTATTATAAATTTTTAAGAGAACCTCCTGGACAACTTTAATATGATCTTCATTGGTTGTTCTTATAAAATAGTTGTTTTCAACATTTAAACTGGGAAGAAGATCCTGAAAAAGCCTGCTGACTCTATCTGCATACTCTTTTGGAGTTGTTTGC
>CAYZCC010000019.1:14004-16804 GCA_964476805.1 uncultured Desulfobacula sp. | reverse complement strand
TTTATCGCCATGTTCATCCGTTCCTGTCAGCAGAAAAGTTTCACATCCCTGCATCTGTTTGAATCTGGCGGCAACATCAGCTGCGATGGAAGTATATGCATGACCCAGATGCGGTTTGGCATTTACATAATATATGGGGGTTGAAAAAAATTGCTTCTCCTGATTTTTATCAATATCGGTATCGTTCATGTCTCCTCAACAATGTTAACTGTTAATTTTTAAATTTCAGTTTTAAATTTGAATTGGGAAGTCTGCTCATGTAAAAGTCCTGATTTCTTGTGTTAAAAACTTTGGATTCAAAACTGTTTTTTTAACTCTTTGAGAGCAGTCTCCACTTTAGTATTTTCATCTATACGGATTGTAACACTCTCTTTTATCACATTCTGTCTTATAACTTTTCCTTTGCCCTCTTTTATTGTAATTGTTTTTCCAAGTCTGGGCATTGAGCGTTTAAGGCTTTTATAGGTTTTGTGCTCAAAGGTCAGGCAGCACATCAGTCTGTTACATACCCCTGAAATTTTTTTAGGATTTAATGAGAGACCCTGCTCTTTTGCCATTTTAATGGAAACAGGTTCAAACGTGTGCATAAAAGATGAGCAGCAGAGTTCTCTTCCACACTTCCCGACTCCCCCGAAATGTTTTGAAAGATTTCGTATTCCCACCTGGCGCATTTCAATTCTTATATTGAACTCCTTCACAAGAAGTTTTATTAATTCTCTGAAATCAATCCTGCCGTCAGCCGTATAAAAAAAAGTCAGTTTATTCTGATCAAAGGTAGACTCCACACTGAAAAGGTTCATTAGAAGATTTAACTGGTTAATGCACTTGATGCAGAAAACGTGGGCAGATTTTTCAAGGTCTTTTATCTCTTCTCTTTTTAGGAAATCTTTTGGGGTGGCAATTCTGATAATCTGTTTTAATTTTTTCTCACTTTTTTCTATTTCAACAGGGGGCCTGGCAATTTTACCAAATCCCAGTCCCTGTTCTGTCTCTACAATTACAGCATCCCCCTTTTTAAGGACAAAGGCATCGCTTTTAAAATCATATATCTTGCCTGTTTTTTTAAATTTTACACCGGCAACTTTAATCATAGATCAGCTCTTTTTATCCAGGGCAATTTTAAGGAAAAATCTATCCAGTACTAATCGTGGTGAACTGTTTGCTGCTATTCTTTTTTGTGTTTCAAAAAGATTTTCAAGCCACTTTATATAAAAATTTGATTTTATCTTAGAATTGATATTTTTTAAAGTATTATAGAAATCAAGATTAATTATTTTTTCATCACGGTATCTGAAAATCGTTAAATCCCGGAAAAAAGTCTTCATTATTTCAATAGTGCTGTCAAACATATCTGTGTCAAGGCATATTTTTTGTGAAAGCATCAAACTTTTTGATATACTGCTGCTTGTATCCGTTAAAATTATATTTGCAAGGGATTCAAGCAGATATTTTCTTTTCTGGATCCAGCAAGCGTCTCTTGTCGAATTATCAGCGTCTAAATCCAGGTACATTTTTGCTTTTTCCAGGTCGAAATCAGAAGTTCTGGAAGCAATATAGGCCATCTGACGGTCAATACGGAACTCATCAATCAAAGTTTGCTCAATTTGTCTACAGGGTAAAGGTTGGAACCTGATTTTAGAGCACCTCGAATTTATGGTGGGCAAAAGAGCAGCTGTTTTTTGGGCAATGAGTATGAAAAATGTATTTTCAGGAGGCTTTTCAAGCATTTTCAGCAATGAGTTCTGGGCCTGGGGATTCATCTTCTCTGCATTTAAAATCAAGACCATTCGGAACCTTGCCTCATTGGGCCTTGAGGCAAGGTTCGATCCCAACTTACGAATCTGGGATATGGAAATTGTTTTTTTATCCTTTTCAAGATCAATGATCAGGATATCAGGGTGTGTATTTTCATCTATTTTACGGCAGGATCTGCATTTGTTGCAGGGGAGCTTTCCCTCTTTCAGACAGTTACACCCTTTTGCAAAAAAAAATGCGGCTGCCTCTCTTTTTGAGTTGTTGTTTCCATAAAAGAGGAGAGAGTTAGGGATTTTTTGTGTCTGAATGATATTGGTTAACTCATGAAAGGCCTGTGCTTGATACTGCAGCTGGTCAAAATCAGACATGATTAAAACTAATAATCCACCCGCTCCTTCAGATCTTTACCGCATTTAAAAAAAGGAAGCTGTTTAGGAGGGATTGTCACTTTTTGTCCAGTTTTTGGATTTCGGCCTGTATAACTTTTGTAATTTTTTATATGAAAACTGCAAAAGCCTCTTATTTCAACTCTTTCACCTTTTTGAAATGAATCTGAAAGTGAGTCAAAAAATATTTTAATAACCTCTGCGGCTTCATGTTTTGTCAGATCGGTTTTCTCTTTCAGTGTTGAAATCAGTTCAAGTTTATTCATGTTTCCTCATAATATTTAAAAATTGTGTACGATTGATTACTAAATAATTTTAATTATAATCCAATAAAAAGTCAAGGAGTTATAAAGATTTTTCAAAATCTATCGTTGCAGGTCAGAAATTTTTTCAATGTTATCTTCTGAAACTTCAACTCCGGCATATTGTCCTAATATATCTATTTTGATAATAACTCTGTCCTTCCCCTTATATCTTATGAATTCACCTTTTGCCCCAGCCATTGGACCTTCAAGGACCATAACAATATTTCCTTTTTTGATACGGATATTTGTTCCTGTAATGAGATCCATATCTGCATTTGTCATGATTCTTAAAGATTCTATTTGTGATGAAGGGACAGGTACGGGGCCAGATCTGTTCCCAAGCAGCCTTACCGC
>CAYZCC010000019.1:9099-13904 GCA_964476805.1 uncultured Desulfobacula sp. | reverse complement strand
ATTGCTTTTTGTTAAAAGCGCAAACCAGTTTAACTCTTTAATCACCTGTGCCAAATCCTCCAATTCCATGAAGCGTTATCATAAACGCCATACTTTTGTCTTCATCATGTGCTTCAGAAAAATAGAAATCAAATGTCCAGCAGGGTCTGTTTAATGAAAATCCAGCTCTGTTCTCAATGGATTCATTTTCCATCAGGTTTTCTTCAACGGAATAAAAGCTGCTTAATCCATGTGTCAGGTTAATATCAGCTCTTGCATATATGGTTTTTGATTCATCATGTTCAAACCGGTATTCTGCTGTTAAATTATCTCCTCGTCTGTCTTTCAGGTGACTTCCAATATTTAGTTTGTTTATGCGGTTGTCATAGGGAGACCAATCCATATCCACATCAAGGGTAAAAAAATCATGTGGATCAAATTCCAGTTCCATAGAGATATCTGAAAATGGTCTTGGGTCATCGTCTTTCTCTTTTTGGATATCATAATCCTGATAAAGTTTTAAATAACCAAAATCCCGGTAAGTGAATTTTTCCTCTTCCTGAGGGGTCATACTCACTCTTTTTGAGGTAAAATTATTGGTCAAAGACCAGGTAAAAATATTCTCTTCCTCTATTCTGTCAAGGCTGTCAAAGGAGGGCAGATCATCTTGGGCGACATGGGGGATATAGGCATACTCAAGTTTGGGTATCAGTTCATGCTGGATTTTATCCACAAAACTGTTTTCAAAGCTGAATACTTTATTGAGCTTTGTGGATAGCGTCGCCCCGATATCATACATCTCCCGGGTCCTCAACGAGTCTGAACCGCCATCAATATCCGTAAAATCATTGGTATACCAGATGGTTTCTCTGACTCCCACATAGGGTTCAAAACTTAAAACTCTGCCAAGATTCACAGGTAGATATAATTTGGGATTTATATCTGCACGCTGACCTTTTACAAGCTCATCAGTGGTATCCTGTCTGTAAAATGATCGATATTCGCTGTCCAGGGTATAAAAAAAATTTGAAGTAGAGATCTGCTGTTTTGAAGCATTAAACATTACAGCAGGAAGCGTCTGCAGTGTCGTGTCATCGGTGTCCTGCTGCCGGGCACGGACATTATCATACCATAACGCATCAATATTAAATGAATAATTAGACCATGTCTTGTTAATATTGAGCTTGTTTTCCCTTGTGTAGTCATCATATTCATCCAGGCTTCTGCCGAACCCGTTTTCAAAATTCTCCTGGGTCTGCCTGTATCCTGTAAAACCATCTTTAAATTCATGAAGGTAGTCTTCATCACTTACGACATCAATATCGAGTTTGGCAGTAAATCCATTCGGAAGCTCCTGGTCGTGTTTCATTCTGAACCAGAATCGGTCACTGTTTGTCCTCTGGGGGGTGGAAGAGAAGCTGTAATCTTCTGTAAGGTCAGTCCCATCATCTTTCTTATCATCATCCAGAAAATCAAAATATAGGGTGCCTTTTGTTTTTTTATCCAGGATATATCGTAATTCTGTTCCAGCTTTTACTCCCCTGTCTGACATATAGTCGGCATAAATTGTAGCATCGGCATTTCTTGATATAGCTATAAAAAGAGGTTGTTCAATTTCAAAACCTTTTCTGTCCGACGATGTTACCCTGGGGAAAAGCAAGCCTGTCTGGCGTTTTAATTTAACCGGAAATTTTAGATAGGGGCTGTAAACCACGGGAAGCTCTTTTGCCCATAAAACAGTGTTTGCTGCCGTGCCATAGCCCTCAATGGTAATTTTAACATTCTCCCCTGTAATTTCCCAGTCAGGGGACTCTCCTTCACATGAGGTGATAGAACCTTTTTGTGTGCTATAGGTGGATTCTCCGGTTTTCTGGATATTTTCGCCTTTAATATAAAAATGATTCTTCTCAATAAAAATAGTTCCCTTGTCAATAACACCGGTCTGAGTCACAAGATTTAAATTCATGGCATTACATGAAACAGAGTCTTCTCCTGATACCAGAAGGACATTGCCCCGGGCCAAAGCATCCTTGGTTTGATTTGAAAATTCAACATAATCAGCCTCAAGCCTTGTTTTGTCCCCTGTTATAACTACATTGTCCTTTGCAATATAAAGCTGTCTTTTTTCATCAAAGATCACTGTCATTGCAGAAATATGCCAGGAGATCTCTTCTGGATTTTCAGGAATAGAGACGGCCTGAGCAAATCTGTTTGTAAAAACGGAAATATAACAAGAGGAAAGTATTATAAAAAGAAGCAAACTCTTTTTTTGTAACAAATCAGGCATATATACTTTCAAGTATTATTAAAAAGGTTACATCGATTTAAAATTGATTGTATAAAGACATTTTACACATTAAAAGTCAAGTTTTTATATGTTTATGACAATATTCAAAGCCCAAACATTGAATATTTGTCATAAGGTCTGTATATAAAATGTAAATTTTGATTTTATCTAAAGAGAAAATAGATATGACCTATTCAATTATTGACTTCATTGGGAATACGCCCATTGTTGAAATAAAAAAGATAAACCCTGTAAAAGGGGTTAAAATTTTTTCCAAGCTTGAATATATGAATCCAGGAGGTTCTGTTAAAGACAGGGCTGCCCTCTATATGATTGAGGAGGCGGAAAAAACAGGGGAGCTGACCCGGGATAAAACTGTCATTGAAGCGACCAGCGGCAATACTGGAATTGGTCTTGCCATGATTTGCGCAGTCAAAGGTTATAAACTTGCCCTTACCATGGCTGAAAATGCCAGTGAAGAAAGAATCAATATTTTGCGGGCAAGGGGGGCAGATATTATTTTAACACCGCAACGTTTTGGATCTGACGGAGCCATTGAAGAGGCATACAGGCTTGCAAGGGAAAATCCTGAAAAATACTTTATCACAGATCAATATAATAATGAATCCAACTGGAAAGCCCACTACCATACAACAGCTCCTGAAATTATAGACCAGACAGGTGGTGAACTCTCAAGTGTTGTTGCAACTATCGGAACCAGCGGCACCCTTATGGGGCTTTCACGGCGGTTAAAAGAGTATGATAAAAAGATTCAGATTATCTGTGCAGAACCCTATCTCGGGCATAAAATTCAGGGTTTAAAGAATATGAAAGAGTCTTATCTCCCTGAAATTATGGAAAAAAAGCGTTTTGATGATAAAATCAATATTGATGATGACAAAGCATTTGACATGGCACGAAGACTTGCAAAAGAGGAGGGTCTTTTTGTCGGTATGAGCAGTGGTGCGGCAATGGCTGCTGCCATTGAGCATGCCAGAAATATGGAAGCCGGCAGGAGGAAAAAAGGGGCGGTTGTGGTTATATTTCCTGACAGTGGAGAGCGTTATCTCTCCACAACTCTTTTTGCCGTTGAAAGACACATCGCTCTCTGTCTTTTCTATACTTTTTCAAAATCCAGAGTTCAGTTTAAACCTTTGGATAAGGAAAAAGTATCCATCTATACCTGCGGGCCGACTGTCTATAAAAGACTGAATATAGGGCAGTTTAGAAGATATGCTTTTACAGATCTGTTGATACGATACATAGAGTACCAGAACATCAGTGTCAACCATGTGGTCAATATTACTGACTATGATGATAAAACCCTTACAGGATCATTTGATGCAGGAGTGGCACACGCCAGATTTACACAAAAATATTTTGATCTGTTTAAAAAAGATCTTGAAAAGTTAAATATCCGTCAGGCAGACATCTATCCAAAAGTATCTGAGCATTTTGAAGAGATGATCGATCTTGCACGGGAATTAAAGTCAAGAAATCACGCCTATGAAAAGCTGCATTCTCTCTATTTTGATCTTTCAAGCCTTTCTGAATACGGTGAGTTCTCAAAGATTAACCTTGAGAAGATACGGGTTGGAGCCACTGTAGATCTTGATGGGTATGAAAAACGGAATCCAAAGGATTTCACACTCTTAAAAAGGGTGCGCCTTTCAGAACTTAAAAGAGGGGTGGGGATCAAGACCCAGTGGGGGCATGTCCGTCCCTCACTGCATTTGCAGTGTGCTGCCATTGCCATGAATTATTTAGGAGAGAATTTTGACATTCAGACCGGTTCAAGAGAACTTGTATTTCCCCACCATGAAAATGAGGTCGCCATTGCAAAAGCGGCAAAAGGGGGCAGACTGGCAAGATACTGGCTTCATTGTGATCCGGTTCAATATGATGGGTCGTTAAAAAGTGATGATATGGATGATTTGACACTTGAATCTCTTGTTGAACAGGGATTTCGGCTTAAGACAATTCGCTTCTGGCTGATTTCAAATCACTATCGAAAGACCCTGCACCTGACCTCGCAGGGCTTGGAACAGGCGCAGTTTACCCTGGATAAAATTAATCAGTGCATTAAAACACTGGGTGTTATTAAAACCGGCCACCATTTTAAAGAGATAGACCAGCTGATTTATGATATTAAGCAGGATTTCATTAAATCCATGGAAGATGATTTTAAGATTTCAAGTGTTATCTCTCTGATGCTGATAAATGTAAAGAGAATCAACCGGTTGATAAATCAGAATCAAATTGATTTAGAATGTGCTGAAAAATTGATTGCGTGTTTTAAAGATATCGATAAGGTCCTGAAAGTTTTTGATTTTGAGAAAAAAGATCAATATAGTATGGAGATTAAGGAGTTGATAAAAAAACGGGAGTCAGCAAGAGAGATAAAAAATTTTGAGCGGGCTGATAAAATAAGGGAACAGTTGAAAAATCTTGGTGTTGATACCCATGACAAAAAGGTGAAATCATGAAGGAGAATGCAACAGGCAGATTTCTGTTTTTTCCATTTACCCATATTACCCAG
>CAYZCC010000019.1:649-9089 GCA_964476805.1 uncultured Desulfobacula sp. | reverse complement strand
TCGAAATTTCACTCTCTATCCATAAACAGGGATTTTAAACATAACAGAGTGCTTCAGCAGCTGTCTGATCAGGGGAAAATTATTCCCTCTTTTATATCACAGAAAGCCTTCACAACGGTTGATCAAAAAACCAAACAGTTTTTTGAGTGGACCCGGACTCATAAGGGGAATGAACATAACCTGAAGCTGCTTTTAAAGCGCAATCCGTACTTCACAAGTGATTCTGATGTGACAGAAATAAAATCACAAATCAGAGGTGATAAAAAAGATAGCAGGGAGTTTATGCCGGATGAATCATCCTTGCACAAAGATCTTCTTTTTTTATATATGGCGCAGTTGCATGATGAACAAAAAGAGGATATTGATCTTGAATTAAAAGGTCTAAATAAAGCCAGTGATCAACTTGTCTCAACACTGCGCGGGCTGGAAGATTATGAGGATGAGATCAAAAGTCCTGACCTGGATAAGTATACATATTCAGAAGCCACAATGATTCCAGAAAGGATACAGGCATGGTTCAGATACATGGATTCAATGAAATTACTATATAAAAAAGAGTCAGATAACCTCTTTATAACTACTAACAGCGAAGTTTTTAATTACTTTGAATCAAACGGCAATGATATTAGAATTGCCCTTGACATTGACAATATAAAAGTGCATGGGAAAAGATGTCAAAACACAGATGTATGGCAAAGAGAGTTTGAGAGCTGTTTGATAGAGAGTGTGAATGGGGGGAAAAATCCAGTCGACAACCTTCCTGCAGCGAATGATAATTGTTTAGAAAAAGGCCGGATTAAAATTTGCACTTTTTGGGGAGATGATATAAATAAAATTTTTAATGCAGCAGATAAGCATATATCTGTCTGTCTAATTAAAATAAAATGATAAAAAATCTTGATTTTAATTTATCAAATGTTATAAAAGCGTTTTTTATACAGATTTTATTTAATATATTTAATAAGAGTTGTAATATAATATAGGTAATTTTAAATTTTAAGGAGGTTGTTAAAATGGCTTATGATCCGATTGTTGATCAAGACAAATGTGTAGGTTGTGAAGAGTGTGTGGATATATGTCCAGTGGAAGTCTTTGAAATGGAAGATGATAAATCTGTTCCAGTTAATGCTGAAGAGTGCATGGGCTGTGAAAGCTGTGTAGAGGTTTGTGAAGAAGACGCAATTGTAATTGAAGAAGATTAAGACCTCTTTCATAAAAAACATAAATACCGGGTAGTTTCTAATACAATATCCGGTATTTTTATTTTTTTAAAGCGTTTCAAACTTCATGAAGCGGCTACTGGGAGTCGTTCAAAAACAAAGGTAGGGTGTTTTTACAATGGCTCTGGTAAGCAAAATAGAATCCTCTTCACGCGATACCTGCTTTTAAGCGCAGTTCCCTAAAAAGAGTTTTGGTTAATTTGCCAGGCTTCCCATCTGCAATGGCCTTATTGTCAACAGATACAATGGGCAGAACTTCGGTTGTTGTGCCCGACAGAAAAATTTCATCAGCATTATATAAATCTGTAAGAGAGAAAAAACGCTCTTCAAAAGGGATCTTTTTATCACGACAGATTTCAAGAATAATTTTTCGGGTAATGCCGGGCAGAATATTATTGGTTAAAGGATGTGTGATAACATTTTTGCTTTTTACTATAAACACGTTGGAGCTTGTGGCCTCCCTTACAATGTTTTCCTTTGATATAAAAATTGTATCATAGGCTCCCTTATCCACGGCTTTCTGTTTGGCAAGGATATTGGGCAGAAGCTGGACAGTTTTGATATCACAGCGATCCCATCTATAGTCTTCCATTGTAATGGCGTGAGCACCGCTCTCTGCATGGATATGTTTGTCAGGCAGGGCTCTGACTGTCATTACAATTTGTACAGGTTCTTTATTGGAATACGCATGGCTTCTCTGGTCCACAGCTCTTGATATCTGGATATAGATACCGGCTCTTTTAAGCTGTGATTCCATGAAAAGTTTTTCAACTGCTGATTTAACTTTTTTTAAAGATACTTCTGGAAAACAGAGTTCTTTTAAAGAACGTTCAAGCCTTGCAAGATGGTCATTCACAAAAAACATTTTTCCATCGTGGCTTGCAATGTATTCATAGGCGGCATCACCAAATTGAGACCCCCCGTCCTCAATAGGGACAAAGGCTTTTTCAATGGGCATAATCTCCCCATTCAGGTAGGCAAGTTCTGGCATTTTTTTCTCCTGTGCAGCAATATAATTTTTAAATATAATATCAGTTCATGCTTTTATAATCCTGTAAAAAATTTAAGTCAATAAACTTAAAACGATTATCTTCTTTTTCACCTCTTCAGTAGACCCACTCTTTATTTTGATTAATTTTTTAAAAGAAGATATAGAGAATATAATGAGCTGTGTTAATAAAAAAATCAGGATAAATTTATATGAATACTCAAATAAATAAAAGATTTTCGTCACAGACGGTCTGTAAAATACTCCTGGCTGCAAAAATAGTGTCAAAGGAGCAGGTAAAGGCTGTTTTACAAGAAGAGAAAAAAGTGAGAAATATCCTTATAAAAAAACTTGGAGAAAAATATGGTGATCTGCCGGAAGATAAAAAGGCTGGCTTGATATCATTTATTGATGTTGTTTTATATCTAAAATTAAAAAGGGATGATCAGCCGTCAAAAAGAGTTGATGAGGATCTGATTTATAAAGTTCTGGCCAAAACGTGGAAGATCCCATATAAAAAAATTGATCCCTTAAAACTTGAACTCAGTAGTGTGACAGGAACCATTCCAAAAACATTTGCAGCAAGACATCTGCTGCTGCCTCTAATGGTAGAAGAGGGCCAATTGATTGTTGCAACCCCTGATCCTTTTAACTATGAGGCTCTCCATGATATTGAACGGGTATCTAAACTAAAAGTAAAACCTGTGGTAAGTCCAAAATCTGATATTGAAAAACTGATTAATGAGTTTTTTGGTTTTCAGCACTCCATATCGGCAGCAGAAGATCTTTTCAACACAAAAGGTGTTGATGTTGGAAATCTTGAACAATTTGTCAATCTTAAATCCCTGGATGAACTGCCTTCAACAGATCAGCACATTGTCAATGCGGTGAATCATCTCTTTACATACGCTTTTGACCAGAAAGCAAGCGATATCCATATTGAGCCAAAGCGGGACATATGCCTTGTCAGAATGAGGATTGATGGGGTCCTCAATACCGTTTATAAGCTTCCCAAAAAACTTCATAACGCGGTTGTTTCCAGAATTAAAACGCTTTCCAGACTGGATATGGCTGAAAAAAGAAGGCCACAGGATGGGCGGATAAAGATGAAAAAAGAGTATACCGAGGTTGAAATCAGGGTTTCCACTATTCCTGTGGCATTTGGTGAAAAGGTTGTTTTAAGGATCATGGACCCGGATGTGCTTTTCCAGGATCCTGAAAACCTGGGTTTTTTTCAACATGATCTTCAAAAATACAAAAATATGGTGACCATGCCCTTTGGCATTATCCTTGTAACAGGCCCCACAGGATCTGGAAAATCCACAACCCTCTATTCAACCTTAAGAATGCTCTCTTCACCAAAAGTGAATATTACAACCATTGAAGATCCCATTGAGATGATACATGAACAGTTTAACCAGATTGCAGTACAACCGGCCATTGATGTGACATTCGGCTCAGTGTTGAGAAATATAATGCGTCAGGATCCTGATATTATCATGGTGGGTGAAATAAGAGATCTTGAAACGGCACAGGCTGCAGTACAGGCATCATTAACAGGTCATCTGGTGTTTTCAACACTTCATACAAATGATGCGGCATCTACTGTTTTCAGGCTGCTTGATCTGGGTATCCCCCCTTATCTTATCCACTCATCACTCAATGGTATTGTGGCACAGAGGCTTGTCAGGAAAATCTGTCCAGACTGCATTCAGGAGTTTGAAATGGATGCCGGGGAGCTTTCTGACCTTGGTATTAACATCCAGAAGAGCAAAGCTGTAAAACTGAAGCATGGGAAGGGGTGTGTCAAATGCAGGAATACCGGATACAAAGGGCGAACCGGGATCTATGAGATCATGCCCTACTCAGACTCCCTTAAAAAGTTGACCACTACTGATACAGGCCTGGAATATTTAAAACAGAAAGCTGTTCAGGACGGCCTTGTACTTCTGCGGGAAAACGGCATCAAAAAGATGCTCCAGGGCCAGACCACGTATCAGGAGATTCTCCGGGTCACCTGGGATCAATAAGGGGGTAGTGTTAATTCACCATATCATCAGGGTGTATTGCATACTTTGAAGATAAAATCATGACAGTGGATGCGATATCTTCTGTGTGAAGGACAATAAGTTTGCCGGATTCAAGATTTTCTAAATCAACAGCATTCTCTTTTTTTGCCTGGGGCCAGCGGACATACTCCTCAAATTTATTTTTTCTCAGCACCCTGTAAATCTCTCCTGGTTTAACCCTCTCTTTTCCAATGCTGATGAATGCAATCTCGTGATCATTGATCATCAATGCGTTTTCTTCAGAGCAGAGAAGTATTGCATTGATTGGGTCAGGGTGGTCTTCAACTGTTAATATGGGATTTCTTTTATAATATTCCATGACTCGATCCCCTTCCAGTACGGCATGGTAATTTTCAATTATTAAAGCGGTGGCATAGGTTGTTTTATGTTCAAGAATTTTTATTTTAGCCTTGATCAGATGTTTGATGCCTGTAAATTTCTGACTGCCAATTTTCCGGTTAATCGTTTCTGTGGAAAAAATTTGATATGTAGTGCCTGGAACAAGTGGTCCCCTGTTTGATGGTTTGATATAGATAATATCATGGGTTGACATGATAAGGTTGTTTTCCTCCTCCTTGAGAACAGAACCAAGAGAGGGCTGGGCTTCTTTTTTAATAAATCCAGTGTGGTCAATTTGAGAGAAGGAGAAAGATGTTTTTATCTCAGCAGGGGGGTCCTTTTTTTTTATGGTATCATAAAAACCTGAATCACTGCCAGGGATTAACTCTTTATTATCTTCGGCAAATCCTGTTGAACAAAAGGCAACCCAGGGAATGATCAGTACAAAGAGTGTATTCACTGTTTTATGATTTGGCATATCTTCTCATGCTTTGCTTTGTTTAATCTTGATTTCTTGACTTTATTTAAACTCTTGTTTTATAAAAAGTCAAGAAATGTTGTTAAATGGTGGGATTATAATGGGTTTTAGATGATATGAAGCAAAAGCCATTTCGCATTTGATAAAATTCCTTGCTTTTGGTAATGATATTAAAAAACTTTTAGATGAATTTAACACAGGCAAAACTGCAGAGGCTAAACTGGCTCGTGATGCGGATCAGATATCTTTTATTCTTGAATTAAAAAAATGAGTGATACAGGTGTTAAAGGTCCTGTAAAATGGCTGCCTTATGTTCTTGACAGGCTGAAAACCGATAGTGGAAAACAGATTGCAAAAAGCATTATGGAAACTGACTGGGATGAATGGTGGGTAAATGATTACTCGGAGTGAACAGGAAAACAACCAACAGTTGGAATCTGTAAACAGACAGCTTGCGGATCAAAAAGAGAAACTCAAAAAATCTTTTGAATATCTTGATAAATTTAAAGCAGAGTTAAAAGAGACAAAAAATCAGCTTTTTGAAGATCGCACAACACTTAACAATGCGTTTAAACAGCTAAATCAGATGACACGTGAGCGCAAGAGAATAAAAAAAGAGATCAAAACAGTAAAATCAGATCTTCTGGACAATATGGACGGGTTTTTAAAAATTATCTCTGCATTAATTACAGCAAGGGTTGAAAAGAACAGAGGTCATGCCGGGCGGGTCGCAGATATTTCTCATTTTGTTGCCCGTGAGTTTGGATTTGATGAAAAAAAGTTGGAAGATCTTAAGAAAGCTGCTATGCTGCATGAAGTCGGGCTTTTAATGGTTCCGGGAAACATACTGCAAAAACCAGAAGAGAAACTGTCAGATTATGAAAAAGATTTTTTTATTCAATATCCGGCCAAAGGAGCCGATCTTATTGCAAATTGCAATGACTTAAAAAATTGTGCAAAAATTATTTATAATTTACATGAAAACTCAGATGGTACAGGTACTCCCCAGGGTTTGAAACGAAGAAGTATTCCTTTGTTATCAAGGGTTCTTGCCGGAGCTGATATTTTTGATTCACTGCAGGATGAGATTGAAAATTCGTCTCTGGAACTCTTTTTGAGCCGGTTGGAAAAGTTTTCAGGTACAAGGCTTGATCCCAATATTGTAGCAGCGCTTGAGAAATATGCAGTTCTTCATATGGGTTCTGAGACCTATAAGGTAAGAGGAGTAGGGGTTCATCAACTTGAGCCTGGCATGATCCTTGGCACTTCCCTTTTTACAAATACAGGGACAAAACTTTTTTCTGTAAATACTTTACTTACAGGGGAATCTATTGATAAAATCAAAAAATATAACAGGGGATACCCTGTTGATGAAATCGTTTACATAAGGGTCTAAAAAATGGATTTATCTTCGATTATCGGTGTTGTTTCAGGTGTCGGATTTGTTATTGGAACCATACTGCTTGGCGGCAGTATTGTTGCATTTATTAATATTCCTTCCCTAGTCATTGTTGTGGGAGGCACAGTGGCAGCCACAATGATCGGCTATCCTCTTGCAGATTTTCTGGGTGTGTTTAAAGCAGTCATGAGAGTTTTTATTTTCAAGCTTGAACCCGCTGAAAATATTATCGGCAATCTGGTGAAAATCTCCAATAAAGCAAGAAAAGGGGGACTTCTTTCTATTGAAGGCGATATTGTAAACACAACTGATCCATACCTTGCCCAGGCCTTACAGATGTCCGTTGATGGTGTTAAGACCGCACATATTGCAGCCATAATGCAAAAAAAGATGGAATTGACCAAGAAAGCGCTTGATAAAGGGGCTGATATGATGTCCAGTATGGGAACCTATGCCCCGGCCTTTGGAATGATCGGAACACTGATAGGACTTGTACAGATGCTTGCCAACCTGGATGACCCATCAACCATTGGACCTAAAATGGCTGTTGCCATGATTACAACATTTTATGGTGCGATCCTTGCCAATCTCTTTTTTATTCCCATGTCTGATAAACTGGCTGGAAGAAATGAAGAGGAGATAGTCAATATGAATATCATTCTTGAAGGAATTATCTCCATTCGTGAAGGCGAACATCCTAAACTGATGGAAGATAAATTAAACATCTATACGGGTGATAAAAAAGAAGGTAAAGACGATAAATAGATAATATGAGAATATACAATGGCTGAAGATGCAGCTCAAGAAGAAGAGGCTGGATTACCTGATCCGCCGGCAGAAGAAGTAAAATGTCCTCCCAAAGGTGCGCCGCCGTGGATGACGACCTTTGCCGACCTGGTGACCCTGTTAATGTGCTTTTTTGTTCTTCTTTTTGCCATAAGTACCACACAGCAGGAGACATATAAAGAGCTGGCTCAATCTTTAAGAACAGCACTGGGTGCACAGTCAGTGCCTGAAAAAGGAACAAGAGAAGGTCTTAGAATGCATGCAGTTCCAGCTGAACCTTCTGTTAAAAGTCAGCAGATTGATGATCTTGGCGCCATGATAGAAAAAGAGATGGAAGATATCGTCTCTGAGGTAAGAGAGCTTGTATTGTTTAACAAGATCGGAGGAGAAGTGAGTGTTACAAAAACTGAAGATGGTGTTGTTATAACCATGTCTGATCTTTTACTCTTTTCAAAAGGTGGAACAAACCTCTCTGCTAAAGGAATCGATATTTTAAAAAAAGTTTCTGCTGTTTTATCCAAACTTGCATACCATGTTAAGATAAAGGGGCACACAGACAGCTCTCCGATTTCCTCGACCAGATTCCCATCCAACTGGGAACTTTCAAGTGCAAGGGCTTCAACAGTGGTTCGTCTGCTTGTTGGAAACGGCGTTCCGCCTCAATATATTTCAGCAGAAGGGTATGCCAGCTATCATCCTGTTGCTACCAATGACACTGCAAGGGGAAAATCTTTGAACAGAAGGGTTGAAATCGTTTATGAGAGGGACAGTATTGCAAGACAGTTCGCTGACATGAACGTTAGCAAATAAATGTTTTCGTGACAATCGGTACCAGATTTTTGTGGGGGATATTTTTTTTCATGCCGGGACATGAGTCTGCCATGATCTCCCAGTTTTCAGGATAATCAATCACACTTTGAATAAATGGCCAGGCTCTGCACATATAAGGTTTTACCTTGTGAATTGTACACTGCTCTATTTTATCATAAAAGATACAAAATCCATCTTTACCCAGTGTTAAAACATATCTTGATCCAGAGTTGTCGCAAAAGCGGTTAATAAATTTTTCAGTGTCACACTTTTTATATGCAGCGATATCTTCAATGTTTTTTTTTGTAATATATGTCCCTCCAAAGCCTTTACAGCAATCGCCACACTGCC
>CAYZCC010000019.1:0-639 GCA_964476805.1 uncultured Desulfobacula sp. | reverse complement strand
ACTGGTTTTATATTCCGCCGCCATATTTTTCAATACCCATACCTTTTTTCAATGGCTTTTTGCATTGTCATCTGATCAATATATTGTAAGTCTCCTCCCATGGGGATGCCCGAGGCAATCCTTGTGATTTTGATTTTTGTTGTTTTCAGTTTTTCAAGGATATATGAAGAGGTCGCCTCTCCTTCAACATTGGTTTTGGTGGCAAGGATTATCTCTTTTATTCTGCCCTGGTCAGTCCGTCTGAACAACTCATCTAACCTTATGTCATCAGGGCATATTCCGTCTATGGGAGAAAGAGTTCCTCCAAGAATATGGTAAGTTCCGGAAAATGCATTTGATCTCTCAATGGAAGCCATATCTGTCGGACTCTCCACCACACATACAAGGCTCTGATCCCTTGAAGGATCTGAACATATCTTACATATCTCCCTGTCACTCAGGGCAAAACACAGCCGGCATAATTTTACACTTGTTTTTAATTCAATAATATCAGCGGCCAGCGTTTCAGCCTGGATGTCTGGAGCATGCAGGATGTGCAAAGCAAACCTTTCTGCAGTTTTTTTTCCAACGCCTGGAAGCATTGAAAGGCTTCTGATTAGCTTTAGTATGGGATCTGGGTAATAATTCATTGTTTTTTAA
>CAYZCC010000018.1:17050-19737 GCA_964476805.1 uncultured Desulfobacula sp. | reverse complement strand
TTTTTTGTCAATTCAAAAACAGTATGATGGAAACAGATGTATTAATCATAGGCGGAGGCGTTACCGGTACCGGCATTGCAAGAGACCTTGCCCTTCGTGGAGTGAATACAACCCTCATTGAAAAAAAGGATCTGAATGCAGGCGCTTCCGGCGGCAACCACGGCCTCCTGCACAGCGGTGCAAGATATATTCACTCAGACCCTGAAACTGCCCGTGAGTGTCAGATCGAGCAGAAGATATTAAAAAGGCTGGCGTCACACTGTATTGAAGAGACCGGCGGCCTGTTTACAGCTGTAAAGGGGGATGATGAAAACTATATCCAGGATTTTAAGTTACGTTGTGAAAAGCTCAACATTCCATGCGAGAAAATAGATCCCAGACAGGCTCTGGAGATGGAGCCGGCATTGTCCAGGGATATCATTGCGGCATACCAGGTCAATGATGCATCAATCAATCCATTTAAACTATCCATAGAAAACATAAACAACGCGGTTTTGCTGGGATCTTCCTATCTCACCCATACAAAAATCAACCGATTAAAGATAAAAAACTCTAAAATTATCCATGCCGAGGCTTACAATGAGATGAGTGGTGAAACAATAAAAATCAGAGCGAAACACTATATAAATGCCACAGGTGCATGGGCAAAAAATATTGCGGCCATGGCCGGAATCAAGATGGACATGCTGTTTTCACTGGGCAGCCTCCTTGTAACAAACAGAAGAATAACCAGAAGAGTTGTTAACAGATTACGGATGCCCTCTGATGGTGATATCCTTGTCCCTGGCGGTGTGGTCTCCATTCTTGGAACAACGTCCGTGCGGCTCAAAGATCTGGACAATATTTACCCTAGCGTTGATGAGGTGGATAAAATCATAGAGCAGGGGGAACAGATGGTTCCGGCCCTTAAAACGTGCAGATATATAAGAGCCTATTCCGGTGTCCGCCCTCTGGTCAGCACGGGAGACAGCGGCAGAGACAGAGAAGTCAGCCGCGGATTCATCCTGCTTGACCATGAAAAGAGCGGCGTGGATAACTTTATAACAATAACCGGCGGCAAGTTATCAACCTATCGATTAATGGCTGAAAAAGCCGCTGATATTGTCTGCAAAAAACTGGGGGTTGCGCAACCATGCAAAACTAAAACGGCACCTCTGCCCTCCACATTTGATGGTGAGTGTTCAGAACCGGGCGTTTTTATAAAAGAGCCCGCTGACTCTAAAACATTTCATTATTCATATCTTTGTGAATGTGAAATGGTGCCGGAAAAAGCTATCAACAGCGTGTTTGACTCCATTAAAAAAAAAGGCGGCACCCCTAATCTTGAGTCCATTGCCCTGAGAACAAGGGTCGGCAAAGGAACCTGTCAGGGAACTTACTGCAGTTCAAGGTTGTTTGCACATCTTTGTGACAATAAAGATTTTAAAGCTGGAAATTCCCTGGAAGACTTACGGCTTTTTCTAAATGAAAGATGGAAAGGAGAACACTCCCTTTTATGGGATCAGACCCTTGTCCAGTCCTCTTTAAAAGAGATGATATACTGCGGTCTGTTCTGCCTTGAGCTTTATGAACAGTAGCTTATGAAAAAAGAGACGATTACATGTGATGTATTAATAATCGGTGCGGGCTTTGCCGGCATGTCTGCCTGTGCAAGGGCATCAGAGTTGGGATTAAAAACAGTGATGGCGGGAAATTCAGCACAGCTCTATTTTGCCAGCGGCCTGTTTGACCTGCTGGGTGTCTACCCCATGGAATCCGGCACGGCACTGGCAGATCCTGAACAGGGGGTTGATTTATTGAAAGAAGAGATGCCCTCTCACCCCTACGCAAAAACAGGCTTTAAACCCATATTGGAAAGTTTTGATTTTATAAAGGAATTTTTAAAATCAGGAGGGCTTGAATATAATTGTACCGATAAGAAAAACAGTTCAGTGCTTACCGCTGCCGGCACCTTTAAACCCACCTTTCTGATCCCTGAAACCATTGAAAAGTGTCAGATGATTAAGAAATGCAGCCGCCCTTTAATCGTTGATTTTCAGGGCTTAACCGGTTTTAGTGCAAAACAGATTGCCGCTTGCTTAAAGAAAAATCATTGCCATGTGAATACCTTAAATATCAAACTACCCCGGGATAAGAGTGTCATGCCTCCCATGCATCTTGCATCTTTGTTTGAAAAGAGTGCGTTCCTTGAAAAAACTGCAAAAAAAATATCTGCCTCAGGCTGCAGCCCGGATCTTGTTGGTATACCAGCAGTCTGCGGAATCAATAAAAGTTCTCAACTCCTTTCCAGGCTTGAAAGCCTGACACACACGGATATTTTTGAAATCCCAATGATGCCCCCCTCTATCCCCGGCACCCGATTAAAAAACTGCTTTGAAAAACTGCTGAGAAAAAAAGGGGTTTTGCTCTTGAGCAATGTAAAAATCAGCTCTCATACTATCAATGAGAATGAATTTATTTTAAGTGCAGTGAATCAAAATATTCAAAAAGAGATAAAGGCAGCGTGTGTGATTCTTGCATCGGGAAGATTTCAGAGTGGGGGGCTGTATGCCCATCGAAAAAAAATTCTTGAAACGGTTTTCAATCTGCCGGTACATCAGCCAGAACACAGGAACCTCTGGCATCACAGAAATTTCTTTGAACAAAGAGGGCATTTCATTAACACCGCCGGCATTGAAACAGACCCG
>CAYZCC010000018.1:16503-17040 GCA_964476805.1 uncultured Desulfobacula sp. | reverse complement strand
GGTTAATGGGAAGGGTTCAATCTTCCATAAAAACCTTTATGCGGCCGGCGCCATTCTTGCCCACAATGACTGGGCAAGGCTCAAATCCGGCTCAGGCGTATCTGCTGTAAGCGCCTTTACAGCCGTTAATGATTTTTACAGCCGTTATAAACCATCATGCAAAAACCTGAACCATGAATAATTATTTTTTAATCACATACCATGTTTGATACTCTTTTATACATTTCACTGGCCATTGCCGTGACAGGGAGTTTCTATCAGGTTTTTAGCTTCAGGAAAACCAGACCGCCAGGGCTTAAACTGAAAAAGCGTCAACTGGATACGGTTTCAGGCCTTTTAAACACCATTTTACAGACAAAACTGTTCACGGCTTCAAAAATACGATGGGCTGCCCATTTCCTTGTGTTTACAGGTTTTATGTATCTGCTTTTGTTTCATGCACTGGATGATCGGATCTCAATGAAGCTTTTCAGATATTATGAACCCACTGTGAATCCCTATCAGTTTTTAAGAAATTTTGCCGGCTTTCTTGTGGCA
>CAYZCC010000018.1:0-16493 GCA_964476805.1 uncultured Desulfobacula sp. | reverse complement strand
AATAAAAAAATTTTACAGGGCAAACTTTCATGAAAGGATAAAAGGTGAGTATAATAACCTGTACTCCATATTTTTAATTCTTTTAATCATCTTTTCAGGTTTTTTACTTGAGGCCAGTAAAATTGTATCTGAACCCATTTTCATGGAGATGGTTGAAGACCATTCTGATGTTGAAGAGGATTTCGGTCTGAATGATCTGAGTGTTTACTGGGAAAAACATTACCATGTTGTATTTGAAAAAAATCTTGTCCGATCTGAAGAAGCACTTGAAGAGGGGCAGATTTTAAATGAGGATTTCTGCCTTGACTGCCATTCAAAGATATCCAGTGCATTTATTTCAAAAATAATATCCAGCGGGTTAAAAAAACAGGCAGTCACTTTAAACCGCTCCCGTGCCGACAGGTTTCTCTATCATGTCCATTATCTCATCTGTTTTTTAGGGATGATATCGCTTCCTTTTTCACGCCTGTTTCATATTCTTTTCATTCCTTTTGCAAGTTTTAAAAAGCCGGCAGATGTCACCATCTCCCTCAGACAGGAGAGTTCCTTCAATCCCATCACACTGAATGCATGCACTGACTGCAGGATATGTTCTGATGTCTGCAAAGTCTATCCCAACTTTGCAGTCCCGAATAATAGGATGGTTCTGCCCCACTATAAAATCAATGCGTTTCTAAAACTTAAAAAAGGGGAGCCACTTGATGTCGAAACGCTTCAAAGAGTAAAAGTTTCCAATGATGAATGCACAAGATGCAATGGCTGCACTCAGATCTGCCCCTCAAATATTGATTTACAAAGCTTATGGGCAGCTCTTGCAGTTGCTTTGGATCAAAGAATTCCAGAGACTGGCCAAGAGCCGGAAACCTTACATTCTGACAAGGAGCATGATATTACGGCTGCGCCCGCTTCCTTTGAAAATTGTGTCCAGTGTACTATCTGTACCAATGTCTGCCCGGTTGTGGCTTACTGTTCAAACAGTGAAAATGATATCACGCCCCAGCAGGTAATGAATCTGCTGAGGCTTGGTAAAAAACAGATGGCTGCAAGTACACTGATGGTTAACAACTGCCTGACATGCTATTCATGCCAGGAGAGTTGTCCAAGTGAGATCAGAGTGACAGATATTCTCATAGAACTAAGACAGGCCGTAAAAAAATGGTAGAGGTGAATAAAAGATGAAACTTGCCTACTTTCCAGGCTGTAAAATTGACTTCTATTTAAAAGTGTATGATATCACCTTTAAGTCAATATTTGAAAAATTCTCAGTTGAACTGGTTGAACTGCCATTTAATTGTTGCGGCTATCCTGCAAGAGATAACGATTATGAGGTTTCCCTCTTCTCTTCCATCAGAAACCTTGCCATTGCAGGAGAATATAACCTTGATGTGATCACCCCCTGCAAATGCTGTTATGGCCAACTCCAATATGCATCATTGCAAACAAAACATCTTGAGAAAAATCAGGAAGGAAAAAAATTAAAACAAAAATTTAAAAATCTGCTGGCAAAGGAGAACCTCTCCTTTAATGAAAACAGCAGAATCAAACATCTTATTTCTTTTTTATACCATGATATCGGCATCCAGGAGATTAAAAAGAGAATTAAAAAAAGGCTGCCGGAAAAAAGAGTGGTCACCCAGTATGGCTGCCATGCATTAAGGCCATCCAGTGTGACAGAGTTTGACAATCCCCACGCACCCCGTATTTTTGAAGAACTGATCAATATAACCGGATATAAAAGTGTTGAGTGGTCAAAAAGTACGGAATGCTGCGGCCATCCTGTTTTAGAAAGAAATCAAAGCCTGTCTCTTAAAATCCTTGATTCAAAACTGGATGCCGCAAAAGAAGCAAAGGCAGATTATATCTGCACAGCCTGCACCCACTGCCAGATACAATACAGTGAATTACCACTCCAAAAAAATTGTGAAAAGCCCACTGTCACTCCTCTCCTTTTCACACAGATACTTGATAATGCGCTTAAACTGAATTGATGGCGTAAAAAATATGACACAACAGATATTATTTTTTAAAAGGCTCGATTTTTAATCCAGGCTTTTATTATCAACTCTTACTTAATAGCAATTACTCTTAAATACTCAATTGTGCTGATCTAAGGGTATTTTTCATCAGCATGGCAATGGTCATGGGGCCGACGCCGCCTGGAACAGGTGTAATTGCACCGGCAATCTCTTTGGCTTTTTCAAAATCAACATCCCCTTTAAGAATTGCTTTGCCAGTCTCTTTGTTCATGCCGACCCTGTTGACTCCGACATCAATAACTGTTGCGCCGGGCTTGATCCATTCAGGTTTAACAAGGTCGGGAACACCGGCAGCAACAATCAGGATGTCTGCCCGCCTGCAGTGGGCAGCAAGATCTTTTGTTCTTGTATGAACCACTGTGACTGTACTGTTGGCGCCATCTCCTTTTTGTACCATCATCATTGCAATGGGTTTTCCAACAATATTGGATCTTCCCACAACAACAACTTCAGCACCTGAAGTCTCTGTGCCGGATCTTACGATCATCTCCTGGATACCGGCAGGTGTGCATGGAAGGAATCTTGCTTCGTCACCACCGATCATCAGACGACCCACATTCACAGGATGGAATGCGTCAACATCTTTATCCGGGTTGATGGCATTCAATACTTTTTTGTCATTAATCTGTTTGGGCAGAGGAAGCTGCACAAGAATTCCGTGAATAGCAGGATCATTATTATACTTGTCAATCAATGCAAGAAGATCTTCTTCTGAGATATCTTCGGGCTGATCATCCTGAATTTCGTGGAAGCCAAGGCTGAGAGCTGTTTTAACCTTTAAGGTAACATAAGAGATGGACGCAGGGCTTGATCCCACAAGAATTGTTACAAGACCGGGAACTTTGCCATGTTTCTCTTTCATCTGATTAACTTCTTCGCTGATTTCAGCAAGGATCGCTTTTCTTATTTCAGTACCGCTTATAATTTTTGCCGTCATTTAATAAACCTCCGTTTATGTAAAAGCCATGGGTCGGAGGACCGATGGCTTTTATCTCTATTTTTGTCAGTTATTTTAAAATACACCTTCCACTTTACCGGTTTCAACATCCACATCTACTCTCTTGAATGCCGGGTTGGAACCTGTGCCAGGCATCAGGCTGATTGCGCCTGCAACCGGAACGATAAAGCCTGCACCACCATATGTGAGGACTTCTCTGATTGTCAGTCTCCAGCCTGTTGGGACCCCTTTGAGTGCCGGGTTGTCAGAGAGGGAAAGATGCGTTTTTACCATGCAAAGACCCATTCCTGCCAATTCAGGATCCCCCTGGATTCTGGCAAGTGCTCTTTCTGCTTCGGCTGAGTAGTCAACACCGTCAGCGCCGTAAACCTCTTTGGCCACCTTTTCAATTCTATCTTTAACAGGAATATCAAGTTCGTAGAGAAATTTAAATTCTGTAGGCTCTTCACACGCTTCAACAACGGCGTTGGCAAATTCGATAGCACCATCACCGCCATGTTCCCAGTGACGGGAAAGGGCCACTTTTGCACCTTCAGCTTCACTGAGTTCACGAACTTTTTCAATCTCAGCATCCGTATCAGTATAGAATGCATTAATACAGACAACCGGTGAAATACCTGCTTTTCTGACGTTTCTGATATGGTGGATAAGGTTGGCGCAGCCATTTGCAACCCATTCAACATTTTCTGAACCATACTCTTCAGGCATTGGTTTACCAGGAACCGGCACCGGTGCGCCGCCATGGCATTTAAGGGCACGGATGGTTGCAACAACAACAGCGCAGTCCGGTTTAAGACCTGAATAGCGGCATTTAAGGTTCCAGAATTTTTCAAACCCGATATCTGCACCAAAGCCAGATTCTGTAACATGGTAGTCACCCAGTTTCAGGCCGACCCTGTCAGCAATAATAGAACTCTGGCCGATTGCGATATTTGCAAAGGGGCCTGCATGAACAATAACGGGCTGACCCTCAAGCGTCTGCATCAAAGAAGGATTAAGTGCCTCCACCATCCATGCGGTCATGGCGCCGGCAACCTGGAGATCTTCCGTTGTAACAGGTTTCCCTTTTTTGGTATAGGCCACAACAATCTTACCCATTCTTTCACGCATATCCTTAAGATCCGTTGCAATGGAGAGAATAGCCATCACCTCTGAAGATACAGCAATCCCAAATTTTGATTTCATCATAAAACCATCTGCTTTACCGTTCACACCATCAATACCAATAATTATATTTCTTAAAGCCTGGCAGCAGAAATCCATGATCCATCCCATTTCAACATTGGTAGGATCAATATCAATTCTCCCCATGCCGGAGAGTCTTTCAAGCTGTTCATCCGTATAATTTCTTTCATGCTGCAGACGTGAAGTCAAAGCAACCATTGCCAGGTTATGTGCATTCATGATTGCATTGATATCACCTGTAAATCCAAGGGAGAAAGGTGTTAAAGGAATACACTGTGCCAGACCGCCGCCGGCAGCAGAACCCTTGATATTCATAGTGGGTCCGCCCGAAGGCTGACGAATGGCTGCACATACATTTTTACCGATTTTTCCAAGACCCTGAACAAGTCCCATTGCACATGTTGATTTTCCTTCGCCAAGAGGTGTGGGAGAGATCGCTGTTACATCAACATATTTCCCGTCTGGTTTATCCCCTAAACGTTCCATTACTGCCATGAAATCTATTTTCCCAATATAGTGACCCTGGGGAAGAAGTTCTTCCTTTGTAAGTCCCAGTTTCTCACCGACTTCATAGATCGTAAGCATCTCTTTTTCTGCATCTTCTGCAATTTCCCAGTCTAAATGTTTGGTTGGATCTAATGCCATGGTTGACTCCTTTGTTAATGGTGACCCCAAATCGGGTCGTTTATAAAAGCTTGTGACAGACCAATTATATGTTATGGCAAATACACTTTTGCCCATAAAATTTTTACCCGCAATATCTACCTATTAAATAAAAAATAAAAAATCAACTTTTTTTGCCAATGGAATTTCAATTTATAAATTAAATTCCATTCATGACAATACCACTTTGTAGAAGTACTCTATAATACCTTTATATAAAGGGCTTTTTGAAGTTTTCATGACCCCTCTTATAAATTTGTTCATCTATTGACAAAAAACCGTACAAATTATATGTCATATGGTTGTAAATTATATTTATTGTGTATACAGGACTGGAAAGTATGGGAAAAACTTTAATCTAATGTTAAATGTCATTACGCTGACTTTTACAGTATGCATTTATCTTTATTTGATAAATCTCAGTCCATTTAATTCTAACCCCCAACTCATAACTATTTTAATAATCGCAGGAGGTAAAAGTGGGATTTGAAATAACCAAAGAAACTTATGCCGGCGGTATCAAAGACGTCACCATAGGAAAAGGTGATAATGCACTGACTGTCGGAGGCCAGACAAGTTATCCTTTTTACCAGTTTGAAGGAGAAATGCCCAACAAACCCATTGTTGCAATGGAAATCTGGGATATGGCGCCGGAAGACTGGCCTGAAGCTGCTACAGCACCGTTTAAAGGTGTTATGTCAGATGCAGCTATGTGGGCAAAAAAATGTGTAGATGATTATGATGCACACGCTATTGTTCTGCAGTTAAAAAGCATTGACCCCAATGACAAGGATGCCAGTGCTGATGATGCAGTGGCAACAGTTAAAAAAGTTTTAAAGGCCGTTGATGTTCCTCTTATTATATGGGGATGTGCCGTTCCAGCCAAAGATGAAGAAGTTCTTAAAAAAATAAGTGAAGCGTGTGAAGGTGCCAACCTGATTTTAGGACCGGTTGAAGAGAAAAATCATAAAGGAATCGGTGCAGCAGCCATGGGATATGGACATACCCTGATTTCATCCTCTCCCATTGACGTAAACCTTGCCAAACAGGTTAACATTCTTCTTGAAAATCTTGGCGTCAATCTTGGTAATGTCATTACTGACCCAACCACAGGGGGTCTTGGCTATGGCCTTGAATACTCATATTCTGTTATGGAACGTCTGAATCAGGCAGCAATGACCCAGGGCGATGACAAACTTCAGAATCCAATGATCAACAACCTGGGTAATGAAGTGTGGAAATGCAAAGAGGCAAAACAGAGTGTTGAAGATGCTCCTGAACTGGGTGATCCTGAAAGACGGCCCATTCTAATGGAAGCAGTCGGTGCTGTATCATACCTGCTGTCTGGTTCAAGCATCCTGATCATGCGGCACCCTGAATCCATCAAACTTGCCAGGGCATTTATTGAACTTCTTTATGCCGGTGGAACTGCAATGGATGTCGCGCCAATAGCAAAACAGCTTGATGATGTTGATATTGATTTTGCTGCAATGTCACCTGAAGTGAACCTGACCATTGAAGAGGAAAAGAAAAAAGCGGCTCCTGCTAAAAAGGCAGATCCTGCCAGGAAGGCAGCTCCTGCCAAGAAGGCAGCTCCTGCCAGGAAAGCAGCTCCTGCTGCAAAAGAGGAAGCACCTGAAAAAGAGGCGGCTCCTGCTAAAGAAAAAGCGCCCGCCGCACCTGCTGCTGATCCAGAAGCTGAAGCCAAAGCAAAGGCTGAAGCTAAAGAAAAAGCCAGGCTTGACGCAGAAGCAAAGGCAAAAGCGGATGCGGATGCGAAAGCAAAAGCTGCAGCAGATGCGAAAGCGAAAGCTGCAGCAGATGCGAAAGCGAAAGAAGAGGCGGATGCAAAAGCAAAAATAGCCGCTGAAAAACAGGCTGAAAAAGATGCTGCTGCAAAACGTGAAGCGGATGCTGAAGCATTGAAAGAAAAAAGAGCGGCTGAGATGGCAGAACATGCTTCAAAGGCAAAAGCCAAACCAAAAGGCAAGGTTAAAATGACAGCCGCCAGGATTCAGAGAACAATGCTTGAAAAAATCATTGATAACCTGGACAGGATACACAAACGAATCTAAATAGTAGTAGAAATCTAAATAGGAGTAGAAAGGTTGCCACAGCAATGTCTGATGTGCAACAACATGATATATATAAATTAAGAGGAGGAACCTCGAATGGCAGAATTGAAAAGAGTAAAAACACCAAAACTTGCGGACCCGGTTGCAGCATCATATGAAGAATCCGCCCAGGAAATGATTGCCCATGCCCAGAAACTTGGGGTGGAGACAATCTTTGACAGAGCAATGAACATGAAACCCTGTGCGATCGGTATCCAGGGAATCTGCTGTAAAAACTGTTCAATGGGACCCTGCAGACTTCCTTTACCCAAGGGTGGTATCGAAGGTGAAGACAAAAGAAAAGGTCTTTGCGGTGCCACCGCAAATACCATTGCAGCAAGAAACTTTGCAAGAATGGTGGCAGCAGGCGCTGCTGCCCATTCAGACCATGGTAGAGCAGTTGCCGAAGTATTCCTGGCTGCTGCAAAAAAAGAGACCAATGATTACCAGATCAAAGATATTCAAAAACTTCTGGCTGTTGCCCCCCACCTTGGCGTTGCCACCACCGTTGAAAAAGAGGGTGAAACACTTGACAGGGACATTGATGAAATTGCAGTTGAAGTTGGCGAAATGGCAATAGCTGAGTGGGGAAAACCAGAAGGTGAAGTCATGTATCTAAAACGTGCCCCCAAACCTCTCTATGAAAAATGGACAAAAGAGGGAGTAAAACCCAGAAATATTGACAGGGAAGTTGTTGAAATCATGCACAGAACCCACATGGGTGTTGATCAGGATTATAAAAATCTTATCAAACAGTGTACAAGGGCTTCCCTTGCTGATGGATGGGGTGGCTCAATGCTTGCCACAGACCTTCAGGATATTCTTTTTGGCATGCCGTCTCCCCTGCAGTCTGAAGCCAACCTTGGCATAATGAAACAAGATCATGTGAATATCATTGTCCATGGTCATGAACCTGTACTTTCAGAGGTTATTGTTGCCGTCGCACAATCCCAGGAAATGATTGATTATGCAAAAGAGAAAGGTGCCAAAGGCATCCAGCTTGGCGGTATCTGCTGTACGGCCAATGAAATGCTCCAGAGACATGGAATCCCAACCGCCGGTAACTTCCTACAGCAGGAGCTTGCCATTATTACAGGGGCTTGTGATGCCATGGTCGTCGATGTTCAGTGTGTTATGCAGAGCCTTGCAAATGTAGCCAAATGTTTCCATACCCATCTGATTACAACCCATCCCATTGCTAAAATGGAGCAGGAGAATGTAATTCACATTGAGTTTAATGAACATTATGCACGGGAAGATGCCACACGTATTGTTAAAATGGCTATTGACAATTTTGCAAACCGTGGGGCTGAAGTCATGATTCCAAAATACAAAGCCACCCAGATTTGCGGGTTTGGTGTTGAATCCATTCAATACCATCTTGGCGGCACCTTCAGAGGGGATTACTATACATTGAATGATAATATTATCAATGGTCGTATCCGTGGTCTTGCAGGGGTTGTTGGATGTAATAATGCCCGATCAAGGCATAATGAGACGCACATAAAAGTGATTAAAGAACTGATCAAAAATGATGTGCTTGTATTGACAACCGGATGTGACGCAATTACCGCTGCAATCCACGGACTTCTTACTCCTGAAGCCGCCCAGGTCCATGCAGGCCCGGGTCTTGCTGAAGTTTGTGAGACCGTTGGAATTCCACCGATACTCCACCTTGGATCGTGTGTTGATAATTCCAGAATCCTTCTTGCAGCAACAGAGGTGATTAAAGCAGGCGGTCTTGGTAATGATCTCTGCGATATTCCAGCAGCAGGTTCTGCACCGGAGTGGATGAGTGAAAAAGCTATTGCAATCGGGCAGTACTTTGTCACATCAGGTGTTTACACTGTATTTGGCGGTTACCTGCCAACCTCAGGAGCACCGGTCTTCCACGATTACCTTTCCAAAGATCTGGAAAGCATTTACGGCGGAAAATGGGATGTGGAAGATGATCCAATCAAACATGCATGGCTCATGATAAATCATATTGATAGAAAGAGAAAAGAGCTTGGTATTGATAAGTCAAGAGATAGAGTTCTCATGGATATGGCTGATCGTCAGGCACTTGAAGGATAATGATTTTTTTTTGAGGAAAAATATATTTTAATCGATTCATAAACTCAAAATTATTTAAATCCTCAACAAAGGAGGAAACAATATGTCAAAATTGATCGCATTTGCTGCCATTCAGGGTGGGTATAAAGTAGTTGCCGAAGCTGAAGGCCAGCTTAACAAAGCACTTGCAACCTATGATGCAAGTAAAAAAATCGGTTTTCCAAACACAGCATACTACCTGCCGGTTATCTATTCACTGACCGGAATGAAATGTGAAACTCTGGAAGACCTTAAAAAACCAATGGAATTTGCAAAGGGGCTTTTACCTCCCCATATTAAACTTAAAAACTGGCTTCCGTTCCTCGGGCCGCTGCTTGACGCCGGTATGGCAGGAATCTTTTCCTATGAAATCATTGAAGCCTTAAGATATCTTAATGAACCCGATTTTTATATTGCCCAGGAAGACCCGGATATTGAAAATGGTAAACTCTGGGTGGGAGCTGCTGATGACACCATCCTGAGAAAACGTGGTGTTGAGTTTGTTGACGGCTCTGCTCCCGGATTTGCTGCCATTGTCGGTGCAGCACCCGATCCTGAAACTGCAAAAATGATTGTAGAAGATTACCAGAAAAAATCTCTCTACATCTTCTGCGCTGCAAACCACAACGGGAAAACAGTTATTGAACAGTGTCTTGAAGCGGATATGCAGGTTGGCTGGAACACACGTATTGTTCCTTTTGGTCCTGATATCTCTTCTGCCGTATTTGCCCTTGGATTTGCCAACAGGGCAGCCATGGCATTTGGCGGTGTTCAGCCGGGCGATTACAGAAAAATGCTCATCTACAACAAAGATAGAATCTTTGCCTTTGTAAATGCTCTGGGTGATGTTGGAACCGAATGGGGTGTTGCAGCAGCCGGTTGTGTAAACTGGGGTTTTCCAACACTTGCTGACACACCGATTCCTGAAATTCTTCCAACCGGTATCTGTACCTACGAACATGTGGTTGCCCCGGTTGCCCACGATGAAATATGTCAGAAATCAGTTGAAGTCCGCGGCCTTAAAGTTGCGGTTTCTGAAATTGAAATTTCCTGTGCATTCGGCCCCGCATTTGAGGGTGAAAGAGTCAGAGGAGCTGATCTCCATGCCCAGTGCGGCGGCGGCAAAACCCAATGCACCGAGCTTGTTAAACAAGCGGAGATGGGTGATATTGAAGATGGCAGGGTGATGGTTGAAGGTCCTGATATTGACGGTATCAAAGAGGGTGGAACTTTCCCGCTTGGCATCTTTGTCCAGATTGCCGGCCGTGAATTCCAGCCTGATTTTGAACCGATCATGGAAAGACAGATCCACCATCTTGTAAATTATATCCAGGGTGTCATGCATATAGGACAGAGGGATATCTCCTGGGTCAGAATCAGCAAGGCTGCCATTGAAAAAGGCTTTACCCTTAAAGACATTGGTGTGGTTCTCCATGCTAAATTCCATCAGGATTTCACCAAAATTGTGGACAAAGTTCAAGTGACGCTTTTCACCAAAGAAGCAGATGTTGATAAGCTGACTGAGACTGCAAGAGCAGAATACCTGACTCGTGATTCACGTGTTGACAGTATGACTGATGAAGATGTTGAGACATACTACTCATGTACTCTGTGCCAGTCTTTTGCGCCAAGCCATGTATGCTCAGTCAGTCCTGAAAGAACAGGTCTCTGCGGTGCCTACAACTGGATGGACTGTAAAGCAGCCTTTGAGATCAACCCGACAGGTCCCAACCAGCCCATTGAGAAAGGTGAATGCATTGATCCCAAGCTGGGTCAGTGGAAAGGCGTTAATGAATTTGTTAATAAAGCGTCAAGGGGTGCTGTGACCCACTACAACTTCTACTCCATGGTTCATGATCCCATGACAACATGCGGCTGCTGCGAGTGTATTGCTGCCATGCTGCCCGCCTGCAACGGTGTTATGACTGTTGGACGTGATTATGGCGGAGAGACACCCTGTGGAATGAAATTTACTACTCTTGCAGGAGTTATGGGAGGTGGCGCAAGTTCACCTGGTTTTGTCGGCCACTCCAAGCACAATATTACCCAGGGTAAATTTATCCTTGGTGATGGTGGGCTTTTGAGAATGGTATGGATGCCCAAGATGCTCAAAGAGGAGCTCAAGAACCGTATTGATGCTCGCGGCAAAGACATGGGTGTTCCAGATCTCTATGACAAGATTGCTGACGAAACAGTGGGAATAACTGAAGAGGAGATCCTTCCCTTCCTCCAGGAGAAAGGCCATCCAGCACTTGATATGGAACCGCTTGTTGGATAATTATTAAATGTTGGATAATTATTAAATAAGGAGAAAAAAATGGCATTAACCGGTATACAGATATTTAAACTCCTTCCCAAGACAAACTGCAAGGAGTGTGGCGTTCCCACTTGCCTTGCCTTTGCAATGAATCTAGCATCCGGGAAGGCAGAACTTGACGCCTGCCCCTATGTTTCCGACGAAGCAAAAGAGCAGCTTGCTGAAGCGTCTGCGCCTCCGATTCGTCCGGTTGCACTTGGAAAAGGTGTCAGAAAGACCACAACAGGTGGAGAGACCGTTCTTTTCAGACATGAAAAAACTTTTTTCAACCCGACTGTTCTGGCAGCCACACTCTCTTCTGACATAGATGCTGCAGAACTTGACAAAACACTTAAAATTTATAATGCATTTCAGTATGAACGTGTCGGTCTTAATTTAAGACCTGAACTTCTTGTTGTTAAAGATACTGGAAACGGTGCGGATGCTTTTGCCGCCACTTCAGAGAAAATTGCAAAAGAGTCAGAATTCAACCTGGTTCTCATGAGTGAAGATATAGATGTTATGAAAGCGGGTATTGAAAAAACAGGATTCAAACGTCCTCTTTTATATGCAGCAACAGCTGATAATAGTGATGACATGGGTGCCCTTGCCAAAGACAACGATCTTCCCCTTGCTGTAAAAGCGGATTCTGTTGATGCGCTCCAGGCGCTCACAGACAAACTGACCGGCATGGGTCTTAAAGACCTTGTCCTTGATTCAGGAGCAAGAGAAATCAAACAGGCGCTTGAAGATCAGGTTGCCATCCGGCGCGCTGCCCTTAAAGCCTCCAACAAAGCACTGGGTTTTCCAACCATTGCTTTTCCATGTGAAATGGCTTCCAATATTGACATGGAAACTCTTATTGCAGGCATGTTTGTTGCGAAATACGGTGGAATTGTTGTCATGTCTGATTTTACAACTGAATCACTCTTCCCGCTGCTGCTTGAAAGACTCAACATCTTTACTGATCCGCAAAGACCGATGACAGTCACTGAAGGTATTTTTGAAATTGGTAATCCGGATGAGAACTCTCCAGTTCTTGTTACCACAAACTTTGCATTGACCTATTTTATTGTTTCAGGTGAAATTGAAGCAAGCAAGATTCCTGCATGGCTGCTAATTAAAGACTCTGAAGGCCTGTCCGTTCTCACGGCCTGGGCTGCCGGTAAATTTGGCGGTGATGATGTTGGGCTGTTTATTAAAAAGAGCGGTATAATGGATAAAGTAAAACATACTGAACTTATTATTCCGGGTTATGCGGCTGCAATTGCAGGTGATATTGAAGAGGAACTTCCCGGATGGACAATTACAGTGGGTCCAAGGGAAGCAGCTCACCTTGCACCGTTCCTTAAAACCAGGTCGGAACTCTGAAAAATAAAAACCAGGGAACAGAGGGAATATATATTGCTTTAAACCCTAGTTTATAAAGTAATTATAAAGTAATTATAAAGTAATAATCTTAATTAATTTAAAGGAAGAAAACATGATACTTTTTGGTGAAAGTCTGAATGTCATTTCCACTGTTATTGGAAAAGAGTTCAAGGAAGCAGATCCAGCCAAACGTAATCCTGAACCCATCCAGAAAGAGGTTCTAAGGCAGAAAGAGCTGGGCATGGATTACATCGATATAAATCTTGGACCTGCAAAAAAATTTGGTACAGAGTTAATGCCATGGGTTGTGAATGTTGTCCAGGAAGCAGTTCCAGGAATGCCTCTGCTTCTTGATTCATCCAACATTGATGCCATCGAGGAAGGACTTAAAATCTGCAAACCGGCTGACCAGCCACATATTGTGAATTCAATCATGGCCCGACCTGAGAGATATGAGTCAATGGTTCCCATGACACTCAAGTACGATGCTGATTTTGTGGCACTTATGTGGGGTCCTGACGGCCTTCCAAGGGATGAAAACGAAAGAGCAGCCCTTGCTGTTGAACTTCTTTATTTTGCCAATGAAGCGGGTATTCCCAACGAAAAAATCTGGGTAGACGGAATTGTAACTCCTGTCAATATTCAACAGCAGCAGTTAATAAGCCTGCTGAATTTTCAGATGATGATTGAAGATATCGCACCGGGTGCAAAATCCACCTGCGGCCTTTCAAACATTTCAAATGGCCCTCCAGAACATCTTCGCGGTATCCTGAATCAGACTTACATGGTCATGCTTGAAAAATACGGTATGAAATCGGTCATTGCGGATCCTCTTGATACAAAGCAAACAAGCATTGCCAAAGGGGAAAGACAAGATATTGTTGATTTGATTTACGGCATGATGGACGGTGATCAACCAGATATTGCAAGCCTTGACAAGGAAATGCAGGACTATGTAAAAACCTATAAAGTCATTATGGGTGAAACCCTCTATTCTGATTCATGGCTTGAGATTTAGTCATTTTGAATTTTTAATATGGTAAACAGTTATTTTTTAAATCCAGAATAAAAAATAACCTGAAGGTCAGAAACTTAAAAACATAAAAGCCCCCTGCTCTTTTTAAAACAAGTGCAAGGGGCTTTTATGTGGAGAGTATTTTAAATTGGAAAAAACCACCAAAGATACCTGGTATTATATTGTTGTTCAAAACCCTGAAACTTCCAGTGAACAATTTATGGGCTATACTGATAAAGAGACAAATGCCACTTTTATTCCCTGCTTTAAAACAAAGGAGATTGCACAGCAGTGCTTTCTTCTAATGCCCAAGGATATAATAAAGGAGAAGTATGAAGTTCAGGCTGTCATAAAAGAGGACCTGATCGACCTTGCAGGAAAACAGCATTATGAGATCTTTTTATTAGATGACAAAGGAAAAATCTTAGAGCAGATCTCCTGATCAGAAATTAAGGAGTATTATTTTGAGTTTAAAAATTGCCATTGGTGGAAAAGGCGGAGTTGGAAAAACCACCATCACCTCTTTAATTGCCAGAACCATTGCTGCCTCGGATAAAGATACAAAAGTTATTGCCATCGATGCGGACCCCGTTGCAAATCTTGCTGCTGGCCTTGGAATTGATGAATCACAACCCATCACCCCAGTCTCAGAACTCTCTGATCTTATTGCGGAGAGAACAGGTGCAAAACCCGGTACCATGGGCGGGTTTTTTACCCTGAATCCAAAGGTTGATGATATCCCGGATCGTTTTTCCATTGAAAAAGACGGCGTCAGGCTGCTTGTAATGGGCACGGTTCAAAAGGGAGGCTCCGGCTGTATATGCCCGGAATCGACAATTCTTAAAGCCTTGATGAATCACCTTGTTCTGGCAAGAAATGAAGTGGTAGTCATGGATATGGAAGCGGGTATTGAACATCTGGGAAGAGCCACTTCAGGTTCTGTAGATGCACTTATTGTTGTTGTAAATCCCGGTAAAAGGAGTCGTGTCGCAGCCGATAAAATTCGGAAACTGGGACAGGATATTGGAATTAAAAATATTGTTGTACTTGGAAACAGGGTCAGATCCAGGGAGGATGAACAGTTAATTAAAAAAAGTATGACAGATTATAAAATCCTTGGCTTTATTCGTGAACACGATGAGATTGTAAATTCAGACAGGGATGGCACCCGGCCTTTTGATGATATTTCCAAAATCCCGGAAGCGTTAAGAAAAGTTACAGAAAATTTGATGGCACTTTCTAAATAAAACTCTATAGGGACTGGCTTCCACATTAAGTCGCATGCAAGTTGTAAGGTTTTATCAATATTTCTGCCGAAATACCCAAATCTTTTTGTAGCTTTCTTATCATGTTGATAGATAAAGAGCGTTTTTTGTTTAAAATCTCAGAGACTCTAGCTCTTGAGCCGATTAAGGGAACTAGATCTTTGCGAGAAAGCCCCTGGCTCTCCATTTGATGTATAATGGCTTCCACTGGTTCTGGAGGTAAAACAGGATGGTGTTTTGCCTCATATGCCTCAATTAAAGTAACAAGTACATCGAGTTTATCACCTTCAGGAGTATCTTTTTTTACATTCATTAATCCTTCAACTGCCTGTAGTGCCTTGGTGTAGTCTGTTTCTGTTTTTATGGGTTGAATCTCCATCTATTTTACCTCATATTATTGCTGCATCAATTTTATCATATTCCTTGTGGCTACCCACAAAACGGATATAGATAATGCCAAAATCATAATTGACTGCCGCTACCAAACGGTATGTGTTCCCTTTTATGTTAAAAATAACCCTATTATTAGCAACAAAACTGGCATTACTGTAATCAGCTTTTATGTCACTTGAAGTTTTCCATTCTGCTAATTTTGTTTTTGCATGCCATGCTTTTAGTGGCTGCTCAGAATCAGTATAGATTTTCCAAAACTCCCTCAGCATTTTTTTTGAAATTATTCTCATATTTGACAACATAGCATGTTACCAGAATGGGATCAAGCACTTTTACATTTTATTTCTTGCGAGAGCTATATTGGTTATTTTTGAGGCGCTACGTTTGGGTAACTGGTAGCAAGCGCATACCAATTACTTTCATTTAAAATACTCTCTTTAAAATTTATTCTACTTTTCGAAAAAATTACGCCCCTTGCTGTCCAGTTCACACGCCTGTTAGCTACTGGTCAAGTTATTTTCCTATTCCGTATTAAAAAAGCAGTACACTCTGTGAATTTCAAAATACCTTCAATATTAGAAAGGGCGTCTTCTTGCCAATTAGGACGGCCAAAATATTTTTTTGTTAATGAATGGTTACCTTCTCCATCACTTTCATAATATTTACGCCAAGCATTGTCGAAATTATTACGCTCATACACTGGCAAGGAATATCTAAATTCAACGACAGCCATTTCATGTTTAAAAAATGATTTTTCCATAATCTCAATTACATACAAGTCAATGAAAGTTTCTGAAGGCTGCCTGAGAAGCACGAGGACATCAAGAAAAGCGTGTTTAAGATTGGTGCCGGAGGCAAAAAAATGCTGAGAGTGTGCAGCTTTCACAGCACCCCAAAAACCAAGGATTCCCCCAGCGAGTGTGCCTACGACACCGATGATTGCAGTAATCATAATTCCTGATCCCGAATATTAATTTTCCTCTTGTTTTTTACATATATTATATTATTATTAACTCAACTTTCGGGATTCAATCTGTAAAGGATAAAAACCGTATAATATATTGAAATTATATTAAAAATTAGTTGACGAGCCCCGTCATTTG
>CAYZCC010000017.1:11958-19823 GCA_964476805.1 uncultured Desulfobacula sp. | reverse complement strand
ACCAATACGACATCCATTGAAGTCGGTATCGCAGGCAATGACAGAGTTTATAAACAAAATTTCTATCTTGCAGAAGGTGCTGCCAAAGAAGCTGCAAATGAAAACCTCCAATCCAACTGGGTGTTTGAAATCAACAAAGGCGAAATTCCCGATAGTGATAGTGATGGAAGCTTTGATATTGATGGTGTTTTCAATCAAGGGCAACCCTCAGGACTTGGCACTAACGCTATTTATGCAGTGGTTGACAATGATATCCCATCAGGCATTTTAGGTGCAGGGCATTCACTCAAGGTGGAAGGCACTGGGGTGGGCGGCAGGATGAATTTTTTTGATCTATATGGTCAATCGATTCAAAATAATAGTGCTGTAAGAATTAAAATGGGATTTACAAAACGTTTATAAGAGAGATGTTAGATGGTTTTTAATAACTGTTTCATGAATTTTGCTGCAAAAAAATTTATGATGACACTCTCTGTGTTTTCCCTTCTGCTTTATGCTCACCAGGGATTTTGTATTGATATAAGTGACGACCCCATGGACACCAAAATAAAGGCGGCCCCTCCTAACATCATGTTCATACTTGATAACTCAGGAAGTATGGACTGGGAATTTATGACGACTGACAATGACGGCAAATTTGTGATTTCGGAAACTGCCCATGAATACCTGTTTCCTGATCCTGGTGATAATAATTATACATCAGGCGACAACTCGACAGTTCTTGTCGGCAGTGACCTTACATACTGGAAAAGCCAGTGGTCCGGGTTTAATAAAATTTATTACAATCCGCTCTCCAACTACACTCCCTGGCCAACAACCAGCACATATACTATGAGTGATGCTGATTTGGAAACACCTTATTCAAACCCTGTTCATAACCGTTCAGGTGATCCATCCATTACCTTAAAAGATACTTTTGACAGTGTAAACGGATATGCATCCATGGTTATTGTGGACAATCAGGATGGAGAAGCCGTTTTTTCCACAACCGGAACCTGGAGTGAATCTGATTTGCAGCCTGAGTGGCCTGATCCTGATACCAATCCCTCCTGTTGCTCACTTTTTACAAATAATTCAGGAACAGCAAAATTTACACCGGATATCCCGGCAGATGACACCTATGAGGTTTTTGTATGGTGGAACTGTTATAATGACCATGATACCAATGCAAAAATTACCATCAGACATGCCGGCGGTACTGCCACACTTCGCAAAAATCAGCAGGCCGCTTCTGATAACACGCCTGAAGCAGGAGTCTGCGGCGAATGGATTTCCATTGGCACATATGCATTTGATGATGATGATACCGGTTATGTTGTAATAGAGCGTGATGGAAGCAGCACTGGCGGATCAACCACTGCCGATGCCGTTAAATTTCAATCAACAACTGACGTCTATCCAGATGTAGATATTGCCAATGCACATTATTACGCTTGGTATGACAGCGATTCAGATGGTACCGTTGACAATCTTGAAGTCTACTTGATTACATGGGAAGATTCCGATTCTGATAACACGCTTGATTCAAGACTCTATTTTCAGGTTAACGATTCTGATGGCGATGACAAGGTGGATGCACAGGAACTGATCCCTGTGACTTATGATGAGAATGACCAGGGAAATGACCAGATTCCCAATGACATCCAACCTAAAATTTATAATGAAGATGGCGCAATCGCTTCTTACAAAACTGATACTGAAGATCTCCAGAATTTTGCAAACTGGTACTCTTATTATAGAAGAAGAGAGCTTGCGGCAAAAGCTGCTATTGCAACATCCATTGTGAATCTGGACTGGGTTTATGCAGGATTCTACACCATTAACAGCGGTCTGAGACAACCTGTTCTCCCCATTAATGTTGAATCAGATTCAATTATTATCGATAACAAAGACAGTGGGTTTTCTATTTCAGGCAGCTGGCATGAGTCCAGTGCAGACAATGAATATGACGGCAGTTCCCTATATACGGGAACAACCAATGATTATGCCACATGGACTCCATACCTGACATCCGGTCAATATAAAGTATATGCCTGGTGGGACGACTGGCCAACCAGAGATGAAAAAGCTAAATACACCATCGTGCATGGAAGTGGGACCGATCATATAATCGTTGACCAGCAGGATTCCAGTACAGCATCTTCCTGGCAGCTTCTGGGCACATATACTTTTGATGAGGGGACTTCCGGATATGTAAGGGTTACAAGGGAGGGGGATGGGGGTGATTATGGTTCAGGCACCAGTGCGGATGCTGTTAAATTTGAGGCCACATCAGGCGGTGTCACGGTAGATGAAACTGAAACACTTCTGGATCTCTTATATGGAATTGATTCTGACAACTCGACTCCTTTGAGAAGTGCATTGCAGAATGTAGGCAGATATTATGATCAGGATGATGGAAATGACGGGGATTTAGGAACATCGCCCTTTAAGGATGAAGCAGACGGTGGTGCATGCCAGCAGGCATTTACCATATTAATGACAGATGGATATTATAATGGCAGTGATCCTGATATTGGCAATGAAGATCAAAACGCTGGAGCACCCTATGCAGATTCTTACTCAGACACACTGGCAGACATGGCCATAAAATACTATGATACAGACCTCTCAACCACCCTTCCTGATAACCTGCCCACAAACAATTATGATCATAAAAAATCCCAGCATATGGTTACCTACGCCATCTCTTTTGGAGTTACCGGAACAATTGATCCAACTGACATGGATAATGACGGGACCACAGATGATCCAGGTTATGCAGATGATCCATATTTTTTAAATACAAGTACGCCAATACCAACCTGGCCTGATCCTGATGGTGGTGATTCTGAAAAAATTGATGACCTGTGGCATGCGGCGGTCAATGGTCGGGGAGAATTTTTCAGTGCAAAAAATCCAGAAGAACTTGTATCTTCCCTGAATTCAGTTTTTGAAAACCTCTCTTCCAGGACGGCTTCAGGAGCTTCTGTCTTAGTCAATGGTGACGAACTGAATACAGGTTCTGTAATGTACCAGTCAACATATACATCAGAAAACTGGCAGGGTGATGTCACCGCGTACCCTATCAATTCTATAACAGGAGAAATCAAAACAGAAGAGAGTGATATCTTGTGGCATGCTCAAGATAAACTCCAGGACAAATTGACCGCCGATTCCAACTGGTGGAATACCGGCAGGAGGATTGTTACGTATAATGGGTATGATTCCATATTAAGTTTTAAATATGCCCATCTGACAGATCTCCAGAAAAATGCCCTCCACTCAGATTCTGATATAGTCGATTATATTCGGGGAAAAGAGATTTCAGGTTTTAGATCCAGACAGAAAAATCTTGGCGATATCGTACATTCAGCACCATATCTTGTTGTTGGTGATGGTATTGACAATGACAGTGATGGTGAAATAGATGAATCAGGATATGGGTATGATGAGATTGATAACGACAGTGACGGTGAAATAGATGAACTGGATGAAATAGACCTTGATGAACACAGAGGGATTGTTTTTGCAGGCGGCAATGATGGAATGCTCCATGCTTTTGATGCAAAGACAGGGGATGAAATATTTGCCTACATCCCCCATATTGTTTTTAACCATTTAACTGATCTGACTCTGATTGATTATGACCATAAATTTTATGTTGATGCAACTCCCTCTGCCCGCACAATTACAATCAACTCAAATAAAAAAGTGCTGTTAACAGGAGGTCTAAAAAAGGGAGGCAAAGGTTATTTCTGCCTTGACATCAGTAAAATTTTATATCAGAACAGCACCACTTTTACAGAAGATGAACTGGCAACTCCTGCCCATAATGACGGAATTGATGTTTTATGGGAATATCCAGAAGTAACCGCTGGCACAGACAATATTTTGGGAACTGCGGATGATGAATTCGGCAGCGATGATGACCTGGGATACAGTTTCAGTGATATATTTATTGTTGATTCTTATTATACAATGGGCACGTCTCCTTATAATCACCCGTGGGTAGCGATATTTGGAAATGGTTATGATTCCGTCAATGGAAGCGCAATCCTTTATGTCCTCAATGCCTATACCGGTGAAGTGATCAAAAAAATTGATACGGGTGTTGCAGGGAATAATGGTCTTTCAAGCCCGGCTCTCATTGATATTGATAATGATGGCAAGGTCGATTACGCCTATGCGGGTGATCTGAAAGGAAATATGTCAAAATTTGATTTAACCAGCGATAATCCTGATAACTGGAAGGTTGCCTATACAAATAGTGACCACACGCCTGCACCGCTTTTTTCATCTCCAAATCAGCCGATCACATCTGCCCCTGATGTAATGAATCACTGCAGTAAAGTTCATGTGGACAGCAATGGCGATCCAACTGATCCTCCATACCTGATGGTACTTTTCGGAACAGGCAGATTTATTGCTGAATCTGACCTGACAAATATAGACCCGCAGACAATTTATGGAATCTGGGACACGGGATACCCTTTGGGTCAATGGAATGAATCTGCAGGCACTTTATCAAAAATGACGGGGAGTACACTTCTTGAACAGACTGAAATTGATTTTCAATATTCAGATGATCACTATTTTAGAACATTGAGTGACCATAGTCCTACATGGGTGGAGCTGGACAGTTCCGGCAATATCATATCCGGAAATCACATTGGCTGGTATTTTGATTTACCCATGGACAAAGACAATAATTATGTATTAGATGGTGAACGGGTAATTAAAGATGTCCTGATCCGCGACGGAAATCTTGTTGTAATTACATTCACACCCAATGATTCACCCTGCACTGGTGGCGGCACTTCAATGGTTCATGAAATAGACGCCTGCGATGGCAGCAGACTGAATTCACCTCAATTTGATGTAAACAATGAGGGTATGATTAACCATCACGACCTGATTGAAATTGATGATCCGGATAACCCGGGCCAAAAAATTTTAGTACCGCCAACAAGCAAAGGATACGATGGGCTTTTACACCTCCCTGTTATTGTGACAATGCCCAATAAAACAGTTGAGATGAAAATTTTCAGCAGTTCAGCCGGAACCACTGAAAGACTCTTTGAAAAAGCGGAAGGTGGGTTTTATTACTGGAGAGAAATTAAAAATTAAAAAAATTAATACCAATTAATTTGTTCTGGAAAGAAAAATGCAAATAATTAAAAATCTTTTGATTGTATTGATAAGCTCTCTATTTTTACTTGTGATTCCAAAAATAACAGCGTTTTCTGAAGAGCCGGTACACTCTGGATATCCTTTTGTTTTTGATGCAACAGGCAGGCTCGATAGAATTTCTGAAAAAAAACTTGTCATTGATGACACCCTGTTCAAATTATCTTCATCAACAACTTATCATGCACCAGATACTGTTTTCATGAACCCTTCTGCTTTCAATGCAAAAGATTTTGTGGGTGTTCTATTGAAAAACAGAGAAACAAGAGAAATCATCTCCGTGTGGCTCATTGAAAAGGCGGATTAATAAAAGAATCACATCTGAAATATATCATTTTTTTTTTAGAAACGACCTTTAAATTGACAACTTAACATTTAAGAGATATATTTTTCACTGCATGACAACACCAGAAAAAATATATCTTAAAGATTACACGTCACCACCTTTTTTCATTGATCAGGCTGATCTTACTTTTGAAATTAAAGAGGATCAGACACGGGTCTCCTCAAAACTTAAAATAAGAAAAAACAGGGATATTGCCGACGACACCACACCGCTTATTCTGGATAAAGGTGATTTCAAAATTGTATCTGTTGTTGCAGACGGCATGATTTTAATGGAAAAAGAGTATGAATCTGACGATGAATTTTTCAAACTGGCAAAAACTCCTGATGAATTTGAGCTTGAGATTAAAAATATTTTAACCCCCCGGGATAACACCCGCCTTGAAGGATTATATACATCAGGCAAAGTGATCTGCACGCAGTGTGAAACCCAGGGATTCAGAAAGATCACGCCCTTTTTTGATAGACCCGATGTGATGGCTGTCTATTCATGCACTATCATTGCTGATAAAACAAAATATCCTGTAATGCTGTCCAATGGCAACCTTGTAAAGTCAGGCCCGCTTGACAGCAACAGACACTTTGTCACATGGAAAGATCCCTTTAAAAAGCCCTGCTATCTTTTTGCTCTTGTTGCAGGGGATCTGGCGCATATAAAAGATGAGTTTAAAACATGTTCCAACAGAGCGGTTGACCTGAAAATATATTCTGAAAAAGAGAATATAGATAAGTGCGGTCATGCCATGAAATCCTTAAAGCAGGCCATGGAGTGGGATGAGAAGAGATTTGGCCTTGAGTATGATCTAGACCTTTATCAGGTTGTGGCAATAAATGATTTTAATGCCGGGGCCATGGAGAACAAGGGATTAAATATTTTTAATTCAAAATATGTTCTTGCCGATCATAAAACTGCGACAGATGAAGATTTCATGAATATCCAGAGAGTTATCGGCCATGAGTATTTCCACAACTGGACAGGCAACAGAGTCACACTTAAAAACTGGTTCCAGCTGAGTTTAAAAGAGGGGTTGACGGTTTTCAGGGATCAGGAGTTCTCATCTGATTTAAATTCAAGGGGTGTTCAAAGGATTTCAAACATAAGAACCTTGAGAACCCATCAATTCCCGGAAGATGCCGGCCCTATGGCACATCCTGTAAGGCCGGAGTCATATATAAAAATGGAAAATTTTTATACAATGACCCTCTATGAAAAAGGCTCAGAGCTTGTAAGGATGATCCATCAGCTGCTTGGAGAAGAAAATTTTCAAAACGGCATCACGCTTTATTTCCAGAAATTTGACGGAATGGCTGTTACCATAGAAGATTTTGTTTCTGTCATGCAGGAAACGTCCAACATAAATCTTGAACAATTTAAATTGTGGTATTCACAATCTGGAACGCCAACAGTTAAAATGTCTCGATCCTATGATGACCAACTCAAAAGGCTTAAGATCACCTTTACGCAGAAAACCACTCCAGATAAGAACCAGGATATTAAAAAACCTTTTCATATTCCAGTCAAGCTTGAAATCCTGGATGCAAAAGGGAATCACATTACTTCTGATAACAGGAAACTGATTGAACTTAAAAAAAATCAAGAGACATTTATTTTTGATAATATTCCTGAGCGCTCTCTGCCATCCGTTTTCAGACAATTTTCTGCCCCTGTAAAATTTGAAACCGATTTCACCAATGATGAACTTGCATTTTTCATGGCAAATGATTCAGATGAATTTAACAGGTGGGATGCGGCCCAGACTCTTTTTTTCAATGAAATCAGGAATATTGTCCACTCCATTCATTCAGAAAAAAAACTTTCTGTCTCTTCAAGTTTAATCCATGCTTTTCAAAAAGCGCTGCTGGATGAAAAAACAGATCGTGCTTTTTTAGCAAGCGCTCTCTCTTTACCTGTGGAGACAGAGATCAAAGATCATTTTGATAAAATTGATGTCTGTGCCATTCATCAAGCAAGAAAGTTTTTAAAACAGGAAATTGCAGAACAATTGAAAAACAGGTTTTGGGATACAATTGATCTTTGTTCTAAATCAGATGCTTTAAGTTTGTCCCATGATGCAATGGCTGACCGCAGTTTGAAAAACCTTGCCCTCTCTTATCTTGGTAGTTTAAAAGAGAAAGATACAACCCATCTTGTTTTAAAACATTATGAATCTGCAGAAAACATGACAGATGAACTGGCAGGCTTTAAAATTCTTGCTGACATTAATTGTGATATAAAATCACATGCCGTTGATAGATTTTATAAAAAGTGGAAAAAAGATGACCTTGTTCTGGATAAATGGTTTGCAGTTCAAGCTGGCTCAGCTCTTGATGATACACTGGATAGTGTCAAA
>CAYZCC010000017.1:0-11948 GCA_964476805.1 uncultured Desulfobacula sp. | reverse complement strand
GTAAAACAGCTTTTAGAGCATCCAAAATTTTCAATAAAGAACCCGAACAAGGTTAGATCACTGATCTATATGTTTGCCATGAATAACCAGATCAATTTTCACCACATAAAGGGAACCGGTTATAAATTTACAGCGGACCAGATAATTGCTTTGGATTCTATTAACCACCAGGTGGCGGCAAGGCTGGCCTCATGTTTTAACCACTGGAAAAGATATGATGACCAGAGAAGATCTTTAATGAAAAAAGAGCTTGAACGGACGGCATCTGTTCAAACCCTCTCCAAGAATGTTTATGAAATTGTTTCAAACGCCCTGAATTAAAAAAAATCATCTGCTCTGCAGCCGTGTTAAGAGCTGAATTTACAGGCGCCAGTAGTTCAACTCAAGCCGTTTGGCTTCCTGTTGATCAAACACTGATTTAACGTCTATAAAACAGCCGTTTGAAAGAAGCATCGTCTGAAAATCTGAAAGTTGATATCTAAGATACTCCTTATGGGGTACCGCAAGTATGATGGCTGAAAGATCTTTTAATTCATCCCATCTGCATAGCTTGACACTGTAATACTCAAGAGCCTGACTGCTTTCGGAAATCGCATCATGAACCAGAACCTCTGTTCCATAGGATTTTAATTCATCTATAATATCAACGACCTTGGTATTTCTTAAATCAGGGCAGTCTTCTTTAAAGGTCATTCCAATGACCCCAATTTTTGAATCTTTAATGGTCAAACCCTGGTTAATCATCATTTTAATGGTTTTTTGAACAACAAAACTCCCCATGTTATCATTAATCCGCCTTCCAGAGAGTATCACCTGGGGATGATACCCTTCAGATTCTGCCTTAAAGGTTAAATAGTATGGATCCACACCAATACAGTGCCCACCGACAAGACCCGGTTTAAAGTTAAGAAAATTCCATTTGGAGCCTGCTGCATCAAGAACATTTTGGGTATCAATATTAAATTTATCAAAAATAAGAGCCAATTCATTCATTAAGGCGATGTTCAGATCTCTTTGAATGTTTTCAATGACTTTTGCAGCTTCTGCCTCTTTTATGGTCTTAGTTCTGTGCACGCCGGCTTCAATAATGCTTTCATAAAGATCTGCTATCCTGTCACAGGTCTCTTCACTGTCCCCGGAAACCACTTTAACAATTTTTGTCAGGGTATGTTCTTTGTCTCCCGGGTTAATCCGTTCAGGAGAGTATCCCACATGAAAATCTTTTTTCCATTCAAACCTGGATATTTTTTCTAAAACAGGGACACAGATATCTTCTGTAACGCCTGGATAGACAGTTGATTCAAAAATAACAACCGCACCCTTTTTCATGAATTTTCCAGCAGTGATAGAAGATCTCTTCATATATTTCAAATCAGGACGACGGGCAGGGTCGATGGGGGTTGGAACAGCCACTATAATAAAATCTGCATCTGAAATCTGCGACGGATCAGAAGTGGGATAAAAAAGTTTTGCTTTTTCAAACTCCTCAGTAGATACTTCACCTGTGGGATCTTGAAATTTTTTGCAATTCTCAATAATACTTTGTTTTAAATCAAGGCCGGTTGTATGAAATTTTTCGCCAAAATGAACGGCAAGGGGCAAACCCACATACCCAAGCCCAATCACCGCAATTTTTGTATCTTTATCCATGAAAGCCCTTTCCTGTTAAGTGTAATACTCTTTATACCACTCAATAAAATTATCTATTCCAGCTTCTATGGAAGTTGAGGGCTTAAACCCTGTGTCTTTTATGAGATCATTCACATCGGCATAGGTTGCAGGCACATCTCCGGGCTGAAGCGGCAGGTAGTTCTTTACAGCCTTTTTCCCGATTGCTTTCTCTATGGCTTCAACAAATTCCATGAGGGCGACTGGCTGGTTACTGCCTATATTATATAATTTATATGGCACACAGCTTCTTGAGGGATCTGGTTTATCCGATGACCATTCAGGGTCAGCCTCCGGCACTCTGTTCATTACTCTTACCACACCCTCAATTATATCATCAATATAGGTAAAATCCCTCTGCATTTTCCCGTTATTAAACACTTTAATGGGTTCACTGTTAATGATGGCTTTTGTAAAAAGAAAAAGCGCCATGTCCGGTCTTCCCCACGGTCCGTAAACAGTAAAAAATCTCAGACCGGTTGTGGGCAGATTGTATAGATAGCTGTAGGTATGTGCCATTAATTCATTGGCTTTTTTGGATGCGGCATAGAGACTGATGGGATGATCCACATTATGCCGCACTGAAAAAGGCATATGGGTATTAATGCCATAAACAGAGCTGGAAGAAGCATAGACAAGATGTTTTACATTTGAATGCCTGCATCCCTCAAGGATATTTCCAAACCCAACCATATTGCTGTCAATGTAAGAGGCTGGATTTTCAATACTGTAACGCACACCTGCCTGGGCAGCAAGGTTTATTACATAATCAAACTCGTGGGTTTCAAACAGATCTTTAATTTTTCCTCTATCTGCAAGATCAAGCAGTAAAAATTCAAATTCTGAATGTTTTTCAATAATTGCAAGTCTGTTTTTTTTAAGATTTACATCATAGTAATCATTCAGGTTGTCAATGCCCCAGACGTTGTGACCTTCCTTAAGCAGGCGGTTGGTAAGATTAAATCCTATGAAACCTGCGGCGCCTGTTATAAGGACTTTCATAATCCATCCTTTTCCCCTCCATCGCTTGTTAATTATGAGGCTTGAGCGATGAGAGTTCTTTGTAAAATAGTTACTTATCTCACCACTCACACCCCACTGATAACACTGTACTTAATCCTGATATTTAAAAGAGAGCCTTAAATTTGTTCGAAATCTCGTGGGTTTTCCATCCTCAACTTTAATATCAAGTTTTTGTACCTCAGCAATTCTTAAGTCTCTTAATGATTTAGATGCACGGTCAATCGCTTTTGTTGCTGCATCTTCCCATGATGTTGGACTGCTTCCAACAAGATCAATAATTTTGTAAACACTTTCTGCCATGATTTTCCTCCTGTAGTAAAAATTAAAATTATAACACTTTGAATTGAGGTGAATTTGGACTCCGCTGTTTTGCACAGATTCAGAATCAGTGCCCAAATAGATATAATTATAAAAGAATATAAAAATTTGTCAAAAGATTTTTTTAAGAAATATTTTTATCCTGAGTCCTGCTTGTCAATATAATAGATTGCCGCCCCAGAACAATTCTCTCTGTAATCCATGGGATATATCCATTTTCAATAACAAGGTAAAAGTGCGACCTCTTTAGTCAGGGATACATTTAATCCAATAAGTTCTATCTTGAGAAAACTCTTTATAGGAAATATTGGTTTGTTGAGAAATGATATTTCCCCCCAGTCTGAATTTCTTCTTATAACAATCAAAAAAATCAAGAGTCCCTTCAGTAATTGACTCTTTTGATTCCCTGTTTTTGCAAACAATCTTCCAAATATTTTTGGTATCTTTTGTAATACAGCCATTTTTTAATACCGCCATTACCTTTTGAGTGGTATGAATTTTTTCTGACATACCACTTCTTTCAAGTCTTGATGCATTATTGACCGCTTTGCCAATGGCTGTTACAATTTTTCTTTTCTGACTTCCCAGAGGCCCTATCATGGCAGAACCTGTTTCCACTCCTGCCCTGAAGCTGATATCAATCTGTGCTGACTGAATCATCTCTTTGACTCTGCCAGCTTTATCCATTGGGTGGCACCCTTTTTTCAACATATCTATTTCATTAAATATGGAAGAGATTGCAAAAACCATGAGCATAACTCTCTCCTCTATTCCCATGGCAAAAAAAATGTCTGCCATGTTAACCGTGTCAAAGGGTGAGGCGTTTTGGAGGAACACGCAATCCCCCATAAAATTATCGACTCTGCATGAATAAAGATATGCGTTATTGGCTGCTGCCTGATGACACAAATTCAGAATAAAAAAATAATCCCGGGGTTTAAACTCTTTTCTAAGGCCTGCTGACCCAACCATATCCATGAAAGCATATACACCATCTGTTATATTGACAGCCTCCATATTGAGCTGCTCCTCATTTACAGCACCCACCGCTTTTAAGTATTTTTTCTGGGCATTGAGCGCCACTGCCTTTTTTTTCAATTGGAAAGCCGTCTTTCTAAGGTATTTTTCCTTACGCCAGATGATATGGGAAGCCTGCCTGCCTCTGGCATGCCCGATATATGCAAGAGATGCCATCTCAATTGCAGACATCAACAGGTTCAGCCGTTTTTTCAACTCTTTTTCATGAACAAATCCTTTTTCTGTTTTATGCAGTAACTCTTTTTGAATGGTATTAAATACGATTGCACCATAATCCGGGATATAGGCAGACACAAAATTTTCAGCCTTAAACTGCCTTACAATGGCGTTATTAACTTTTAAATCCGGAAGAGATGCAAAAGTGTCACCATTAAAAGATAAAACTGAAACCTCTGATTGTTCTTCTCCTGAATATTTACCTGATCCATCAAGATCAATAACAAGGATTTTAATCCCCTGCTCATAAAAATCTTTATGTTTTTTTAAAACAAAGGAGATAATACCAGAGGTTTGTTCTCTCTGGCCAAACTGATTATCCTTATAGAGCCAGACCGGTGACAACCCTTTATATTTTACTATAAAATTACCAAAATATTTTAATGTGAGCCCTGATAATCCTCTGCCAGTAAATTTATGCATCACTCCCCTGTCCCATTTAGCAGGAGGTAAAAATTTCAAACCGGTTCTATTGGTACCAAAGAGCAGGCCTGCATGTTTTGCCTGCATTAATTTCAATGAAAAGGATAAAAGAAGATTTAAGATATTATTCTTTTTAAAAACAATTCGTTCAAATTTATCTAAATCAGGTAATTCTGGTTTCATTTTCTGAATAGAGGCTTAAAAAGAGATCTGTGTCACTGTTTTTAACTATATTTTTATAAAAAAGATTTCGAAAAAGGGCCATCACCTTTGTCTTTATGCTTTTCCATACGCAGGGTCCACTCATAATGAATTTTTATAATGCCACCTTTTATTGAAAGATTGAGATTATAAAAAACCAATGTATACAAAATTTGTAAGGGTGACCTGCCACATCAAATTTTGTATAAATATTCAGAATGATCTTAAAAAGGGAGATTATCAAATTTCTGATTTATGTAAAGGGAAACCTTTTTATCCAGACACGAAATTTTGGTCAGGCCATATTGAAAATGACAAAAGCGTGCCATGTAACTGTGAAAAATGATTCAGATAATTCAGGCAATTGCTTTGAGAATATTTCTGGTTTCCAGAACGGCCCTGGATATTCTGTTTTTTTTTCTTCCCAGTTGAATTTTAATCGCATTCTTTTTAATGAATTCAAAATCAGCCCATCCCTTTAACGCGCTTTTCATTGAATCCAGCGGCTTTCTCTGGTGTTTTTCTGAAAAAACAATTGTCAGAGCATTGGGTGTGATATCAAGCTGTCTCACTCCTGCTTTGATACAGTAAACTCTGAGCATAATTTTTAAAAGCATATTTTCAGCTTCTTTAGGCAGAGTACCGAATCGGTCAGTCAGCTCTCTTTTCATATCCTTTATATCTGAAACCTCTGTGATTTTTGATAACCGTCTGTATATTGTTAAACGCTGTTCAACAGACTCTACATAGTGATCAGGAAATCCTGCAGAGATGGATGCATTGATTTCAGGCTCAAGCGGTTCAACAAAATCCTCGCCTCTAAGATCATTTACGGCATTATCCAGCAGTTTTAAAAACATATCATAACCAACGGCTGCTATATGTCCTGACTGGGATACTCCCAGGACAGCACCCGCACCACGTATCTGCAGATCTTTCATGGCAATCTGAAACCCTGAACCCAGATCTCTATGTTCCATTAATGCAGACATTCGTTTTTTCGCATCCCGGGTCAACTGGCTTTCGCTGGATATAAACAGATATGCATAGGCCTGGTTATCACCACGTCCGATCCTTCCGCGCAACTGATAGATCTGGGAGAGGCCGAATCGGTCAGCCCTGTTAATAATCATTGTATTTGCAGAGGGGATATCAAGGCCTGATTCAATAATGGTGGTGCATACAAGAACATCAATTTCATAATTTATAAACTTTACCATTATTGTTTCAAGATCTGCTTCAGGGAGCCTTCCATGGGCCACTCCCACTTTCGCTTCCGGTAAAAGATTTTCCAGAATTTCAGCCATTTTAAATATGGTTTTTATCTTGTTGTGAACAAAAAACACCTGGCCCCTTCGTGCAATCTCTCGTGTAATGGCATCTTTTACTATTGTCTCTTCATACTCTGAAATATATGAAATAATGGGCTGCCTGTCTGCCGGCGGAGTTTTGATAACACTGACATCCTTCATTCCTGTCAAAGACATATGGAGTGTCCGTGGAATGGGAGTTGCAGTTAAAGCAAGGATATCCACATGGGTGCGTTTTTTTTTAAGAACTTCTTTATGCTTTACACCAAAACGCTGCTCCTCATCGATAATCAAAAGCCCCAGTGATTTAAAATCAACATCTTTCTGCAAAAGCCTGTGGGTTCCAATTACAATATCCAAAAGACCTGAATGCATTTTTTTAAGTATACCTGTCTGCTCTTTTTTTGATCGAAACCTTGACAGACACTCAATATTGACAGGATAATTGGCAAATCTCTCTTTAAATGTTGAAAGGTGCTGCTCTGCCAATATGGTGGTGGGTACCAAAAAAGCTACCTGTTTACGATCATTGACAGCTTTAAATGCTGCTCTGATAGCGACTTCTGTTTTGCCATACCCGACATCACCGCAGATAAGGCGGTCCATTGGCGTATCAGATTCCATATCAAGATTCACATCATCAATTGCCTTTAACTGATCTGATGTCTCTTCATGGATAAAGGCGGCTTCAAAATCACTGTAATAATTATCAGGCCTGGAAAATGAAAACCCTCTGTTGACTTTTCTTTTTGCATAGAGATCCAAAAGCTCTGCTGCAAGTTTCTCAGCCTCCTCTTTTGCCCGGGCTTTTGATTTTATCCATATTTTAGAACCCATTTTATCAAGAACAGGTCGATATCCATCCACACCGATATACTTGCCAATCATCTCGATGCGGTCAACTGGCAGATATAGTTTATCACTGTCCTGATACAAAATAAGAATAAAATCCTGGGATACGCCATTGAATTTCAAACTGCACAATCCTCCATACTGACCGATTCCATGTTCGAAATGGACGACAATATCTCCATTTTTAAGCTCTTCCGGAGCGATAACCTGGAGGTCACTGGTCAACTGGGACTTTAAATCTCTTCTCGCTCTGGCCTGTCTTTGGATTCTCTTTTTTCCAAAAATCTCATTTTCGATGACCAGGGCAAGATTCTGCTCTTTTAAGACAAATCCTGACGACAGATTTCCAAAAAGATAATATATCCCTGGATTTTGTTGATTACATGAGAGAAAGGATTTACAGGGCAGAGGCTCAATACCGTAGGGTTGCAGCAATGATAACAACCTTTTTGCCTGTGAATCCTGGCTTAAAACACAAAAAACTCTTCTTTTATTGGCAATATGGTCATTAAACCACTCAATCAATGGGGCTAAAGGATTCTCTCTGACCCCCTCACGTTTCAATGATAAAGACAAATCACTGTTATCCTGATACTCAAAAAAGAGGGGGGATGATTTTCTGGAACTTACATCTCCTGATGCCACATCAAGTGCCTTAAAAGATGCATGCGGCTGTGAATCAATTGCAAAATTGATTTCATCCCATTTTAAATAGATGAATTCAGGAAGAACACACAGCTTGTTCTCAGATACTGTGGTTTTATAGTTCAAGACGGCGCTGTTTTGGAAATCCAAAGCACTTGTTTCAAGCTCTTCAGGAGAATCTTTGATAAAAAAAGTATTTTCAGGAAGATAGTTAAAAAAATTATCAAGATCCTCATAAACAATGGACAACATACTTTCAATACCTGGAAATCGTCCAGATTCCCGGATTTTATTCACATATTCCCTGATTATTGCTGCATCAAGCCCTGCAGCAACTCCGGCTTGTCTCAATCGGCCAAGTGCATGTGGTCTGTTATCCCTGGTAACGACTGCTTCAGTTGCAGGAATAATAATTATTTCATAAATCTGCTTAATACCTCTCTGGGTATACACACTAAAATAACGCATGGATTCTACAAGATCACCAAAGAAATCAATCCGAACAGGATATTTTTCCCCAGGAGAGAAAATATCAAGGATGCCCCCCCGTACTGAGTATTCCCCAGGGTCTTCAACCAATGAGGTCTTAGTATATCCTCCATCTTCAAGTTTTAAAATGAGTGCATCCCTCTCTATCTCTTCATTGGCAATCACAATTTCTGAAAAACCACTCATCTCTTTTTTTGGAATTAGTTTTTGCATAATTGTCTGGACAGTGGTCACAATGATCAAAGGTTTAGAACCGGGCGCCATTATTTTGGACAAAGCGGCCAGTCTGTTTGTAGAAGTCTCTTTATGGTAGGATAAAGATTTGAAAGGCAGTATATTATATCCTGGGAAAAAAACAAGCTGGTCATGATCTTCAGGCAGAAAAAATTTTAACTCTTCCCAAAAAGTGAGGGCTTTTTTTTTCTCTTTTAAGATAACCACAATGGAGACGTCCTTGGATTGATAGAGTCTGGATGTCAGAAAAGCTTTATGGGAACCGTCAGTTGGAGTAATAATGACGCTGTTGTCTGTATTTTGAATTTGACTAATTAAATGGTCGGGCACTTAAAATTCCTTTTAATTTTTTTAAAGTGGTTTAATAAAAGTTTTAAAAAGAATCAAGATAATTTTTATATGAAAGAACTGCACAAACAGCTGTTAAATTCTTTTTTGCACTCTTTTTAGATATTTCAGGTTCACTGGTTTCAAGAAGAACCGGTTTGCCCCACAAATATTCAATCCCTATCATTGTATTTTCAATATCATCAGTTTTCAGAGGACGGATGATTTTGACTCCTGATCAAAATTACAGAAAGCATGTTGCTTTATCAGAAAAAATGTTGCTTTATCGAACAGGCCGTAGCAAAAAAAAATATGACACATACCATGTGACAACAACTTTATACTTTATTTTGTTCAGGATTTTATTTACTATCAAAATTCAATAAACTTATAATAGATGTCGATTTGTATTATGTTAAATTGATTTTAACAACGAAGAGGAAACAATGTCCCTGGAAAAAACTTTATCAATTTCAGATATTGCAAAAGAGTTAAACAGCGGTAAAACCACTATAAAATTCATACTGAAACGATTCAGAAAATGGCTGCCGTCTGAAACAGTTGACGGTCAGTCCATCTATCCTTGCACCACCATCAGAAAAATAATTTTTATACAAGGAAACCTTGACGATGGCGTTCTTCCACATGAAATTGAAAAAAAACTTGACGATGCCATATCCAGTATGGCGTCCCCAGATTATGAATTCAATGATGTTCTAGATACTTTTGTGAATTCTTCCCAAAATGGAGATATCCGTCTGAGTAAAGAGGGATTAACTCTTTTGAAATCACTTTTCAGTGATATTGGAGAACAGCAGAAAAGAATTGCCATTGCCCATGAAAAAAGAGCAGAAGCAGAAGAGAGAAAGGCAGTGGCAATTGAAAAAAGAGCGGGAGCAGAAGAGAAAAAAGCCAGGGCCATGAATAATATTGCCAATGCCCTTCAAGAGATGAATAAGCTTAGAGGAATGGATTCTGAAACCCTGCAGATTGACCATGAAGCCGCTCCTGATGACCGTTCACAGTTAGTGGATGAACAAAGAGAACCCGCAGATATTCAGCCGCTGGATGATCTCTCTGCGTTGATTGATGAAGCGTCGGTAAAGAGTTCTGAATCTGAAGAAATAGACGATTTATCACGCCTCATTGATTCAGAATCAACTTTAGAAGCACCACCCGTTCAAAAAGATGAAAAACCAGAAAATAAGCCTGTGGAACTTGATAATCTTTCAAAATTAATTGATGATCCTCTGGGTCAGGATAAAATTGAACAGGATATGGATGATCTTTCTCAACTCATTGATGAATCTTCTGACACTGACCCGGCAGCCCAGGAGCTGGACGACCTTGCATCACTGATAGATAGTGACTCTCCTGAAACAGATGATGATTTATCCAGATTGATTGACGATGAAGCAGAACCTGTTGCAGAACCTCCTGAAATAAAAATTGATATCTCTCCTGAAGAAGACAGGAAAAAATACAAATCTGATGTCATGAAAACTATTATTGGTTTAAAGACAGATGGATTAAGTGTTGAAGAGACGACACAGACATTGAACAAAAACAGAATCAAAACACTCTCTGGAAAACCTGAATGGAGTCAAAAAGCAATTTCACAGATCTATAAATTCATAGAGTCCGCACAATAACAAAAAAACGATGATACTCATCTTTTAATTGGCGACCCTGTTGACCCTGTTTATTGCCCGACCGAAAATTTTTAATTTGCCCCGTGAATGGATACGACCGCTGATATCCCAAATATGATCTGATCTCATGATGGAACTGTTTTTTACTATCTGGCGCCTGCTTTTTCGGCGTAGCTTGTGTCAACAAACTTTTCAAGATCAATCAGGCTTGTCATGATCTTCATATCATCCTTCATATACTTTTGTATTGTTTCAAGATCTTCAAGATTCGGCATGAGTTCACCTGTCAGGATTCGATCAGGAGGATCTGTCAGCACCTGCTGAATCAGATCTTTATCCTGGGAGAGAAAATTACCTCCGATTACAGATGCTGATTCCGGTTGTGCATCAATGGCAAGGCCTGATTTCACAAAGCTGTTACAAAGCTCCTGAATTGCTTCCGGATGTTTTTCAATAATTTCAGTTCGCATGACAAAGACACAGCAGGGATGATTCGGCCATAAATCCTTGGAGAAATGCACCAATTCCCCCTGCCTTTTGGCGATGACCTGTGCGCCAAATGGCTCTGCGACAATAAACCCTCCTATTTCGCCCTCTTCGTCATACTCTATGGCTTCAGGCATCTGGAAAGGCGCCACCACTTCAAGGGTCACGTCAATCCCTTTTTCAGTGGCTCTTCCAGGTTTTAACCCTTTTTCCGACAACAGTTTGTGAAACAGCATGTTATGAACAGAAAGCTGGTAAGGAATCAGAACTATTTTACCTGCAAAATCCTCAATTTTCTCTATATTGGCATTTTTATTTTTAACCAGAATACTGCCTGATTTATGGGCAAGCATCAGAAGCTTTAAATCAACACCTGATTTAAACAGATCCATTGCTGTGGGAGCAAGCACAAGTGCGCCGTCAAGTGATTTTACCGAGAGTGCATCAGCCACCTGATTCCAGCCATTTTTTACAACAGGCTCAATTGTGCAGTGTTCAAACTTTTCCATACCTTTTTTTAATTTAAGGTCCGTAACGCCAAGGATAAGATGATCTGTGATTTTAAGATAACCAATTTTTAATGCAGGTTTTTCTGCCATTGTGGTACCTCCAGGTTAAGTCCATAGAATAAAGAGATTACTCTCCTAATTATGATGAACTTGTTTTTAAAGTCAATAGATATTTTCCCAAAACAAGATCTTCCGGGTTTGTAATTTTGATATTTAATTGAGAACCTTTTACAATAGATACCGTGTGCCCTGAACACTCCATTAAAGAGGCGTCATCAGTTCCTGAAAAACTATTTTTTTTTGCATGGTCATATGCTTTTAAAATCAAATCCAGTTTAAAGGCCTGTGGTGTCTGAGCAATGTAAAGAAATTTTCTGTTTATAGTTTTTTGAATAAAAGCACCCGATTTGATCTGTTCCCCCAGACCTGCCTGTTTAATTGTATCGGTAATTTTCACAGCAGGTATACATGCCCCATGCTGGATGGCGCCATGAATACACTCTTTAATAATAGTATTGTCAACAGAGGGTCTCACCCCATCGTGAATCATTACAATG
>CAYZCC010000016.1:16936-20762 GCA_964476805.1 uncultured Desulfobacula sp. | reverse complement strand
GTCATACGTTATTTTTTTTGACCTTGACAGGCGGTAACAGATAGTCAAGATTAGATTATTTAATATGTTACTTGTTGGGATTTAAGACATCGCATATATAAATAAAAATATCCTAACCGCTGTGGTGGCGGCAGAAAATGGTGAAATTTTTGAGCTTGAAGGCTATGGAGCCGCTGGAATGTCAGGCAGTACACTTGTTGTGTTGAAAAAAGAGAAGACACTTCCCTTGCCCCATGGCAGTGAACTGATGATGCTGCCGAAAAGAAGGCCCATTGTCTATAATACGGCCACATACAAATTTGAAATAATAGAAGACAACCCATTTGAACCGGGAGAGAAAATCTCTCCAGTGGCCGTGTTTAATTCACCGGGCTATGTAAACAGACACGTCTGTGCCTATGATGATAGGGGTATAAACGAGCTTCTGCCATTGTTTTCTTATGGAGCGACCGGCTTTGGTAAAAACGGTTTTCGCTCTGCTGCCATTCTTGTAGACAGCGAACCCCGCCAGGATTTAAGGCAGATACCGCACAAAGGTATTGTTAAAGGTGTTAATCAAATGAGGAAAAAATATCCTGACAACCGCCTGATAAGACACCTTGAAACCTGTGCGCTTGAATATAGCTGCCCTGCCGGGAAAAATTTTTTTCTTCAACGATATGAAGCGCCCCTTCCCACATCAACAACATGCAATGCCAGGTGTCTCGGGTGTATATCACTTCAGACAAACAATCATCTTTGTGCCTGTCAGGCGAGGATAAACTTTACACCCGATTCACAGGAGATTGCCCAGGTATCTCTTGAACATATTTCCCATGTTGAAAATGGGGTTGTCAGTTTTGGCCAGGGGTGTGAAGGAGAACCTTTAATGGCATTCAAAACCATTGAACCTGCCATCAGACTTATCCGGGAAAACTCTGACAGAGGAACAATCAATCTGAACACAAATGCAAGTATGCCTGAATATGTTGAAAAACTGTGCAGGGCAGGCCTGGATTCCATGAGAGTGAGCGTGAATTCGGTCAGAGAGCGTTGCTACAATGCATATTTTTGCCCTAGATCCTATCAATTTTCAGATGTTTTAAAAAGCATTGAAACAGCAAAGCAGCATGGGAAATTTGTGGCTGTAAATTATCTTAACTGTCCCGGATTTACCGATTCTGAAAAAGAGTTTGAGGCATTGAAAGATTTTATCACCAGATATCCGATCGATATGATTCAGTGGCGAAATCTCAATTTTGACCCCAAAAAATATTGTGAGATGATGTCAAAAATTGAAAATTCCGGTCATCCCCTGGGAATGGAAACCATAATTGAGCAGTTGAAAACCCTCTGTCCCGAATTAATACATGGCTACTTTAATCCGCCCAGAAGTTTATATCAAAAAAAGTGAGGCCAAACAGTGGAAAACAATAAAATGATCATCGCCTGACTAAGGGAGAAATAAAACGGGTTATGGGTTTATTATAAAGCTTAAAACATATTGCAAATTCATGCTCTTTTGTATAGAATATTCGATTTAGTGTTTTAAGGAGCAGTGTTTGAGAATCGACCTTAAAGGTATTGTTGTCATATGCGGGAACTACGGCAGTGGTAAAACTGAAACGGCTGTAAATCTTGCAGTAAAAAGAAAACAGGATGGGCTGGATGTAAAAATTGCTGACCTTGATCTTGTTAATCCATATTTCAGGACACGGGAGGCGAAATCTCTTCTTGAAGCTATGGATATTGGTGTGGTATTGCCGGATACTAAATATATGTATGCAGATCTTCCCATCCTTACCCCGGCTGTTTCCGGGATGATCCGGCAGCCATCTGATCTGACCATTCTTGATGCAGGCGGTGATGATGCAGGGGTAACAGTGCTTGCAGCACTTGCGGATCATCTGACCGGAAAAGAGGTGCATATGCTCCAGGTTATCAACCCTTTCAGACCCTTTACTGAAAGTGTTAAAGGCTGCATTAAAATGAAAGAAGAGATAGAAAACTCTTCAAAATTAAAAGTAACAGGGATTGTCAGTAATGCCCATCTGATTGATGAAACAACACCAGCGCATGTTTACAAGGGGTATGAACTGTTAAAGGATGTATCTGAGGCAACAGGGGTTGAGATGAAATTTATTACTGCTGGATCAAACCTGATATCACAACTTGATTTAAATGATTTTTCCTGCCCTGTTCTAAAAATGGACCGAAAATTAAAATTTCCGTGGAAACAAATTTGATAGGAGTATAATAAATGGCGTATCAACATATTATTGATTCTGAAGTATGCAAGGGGTGCGGACTCTGTGTAAATGTCTGCCCCAAAAATGTCCTTGAGATTACAGACAGGGTAAATGTAAAGGGGCATTTCCCAGTTTTTCAGGCCAGACCCGAGGATTGTATTCACTGCAGCATCTGCTGTATCATGTGTCCTGATGTTGCCATCACTATTGTAAAAATTGAAGAAAAAACTGCATAAAGAGATATAAGGATTCATATAATGACAAAAGTATTAATGAAGGGTAATGAAGCAATTGGAGAAGCGGCCATCAGGGCGGGATGTAAAAACTATTTTGCCTACCCAATAACTCCCCAGTCAGAAGTTGCTGAGTATCTGGCAAAAAGAATGCCGGAAGTTGATGGCGTGTTCCTGCAGGGTGAAAGTGAAGTGGCTGTGGGATATATGATTTTTGGCGCATCCGCCTGTGGTGAACGTGTTATGACAACCTCTTCAAGCCCTGGTGTGAGCTTAATGAGTGAGTCCATATCCTATATTGCTGCGGCGCAATGTCCGGCTGTTTTTGTAAATATTATGCGCGGTGGGCCGGGTCTTGGCGGTATCCTGCCTTCCCAGGGAGATTACTTCCAGGCAACCAAGGGTGGCGGGCATGGAGATTACAGGCTGCTCGTTCTTGCACCGGACGGTGTTCAGGAGGCTGTTGAAATGACAATGCAGGCCTTTACTCTTGCAGAAAAATACCGTGGACCGGTCATGATTCTCGGAGATGGTCTGATCGGCCAGATGATGGAGCCTGTTGAATTTCGTGATGACCTTAAAACTGAACCTTCAAACAAAGACGAGTGGGCAACAAACGGCATGGACACAAGAAAAAGCAAGAAAAGAAATCTTGTTAAATCTCTTTTTCTTGACCCGGCAGCGCTCAATGAAAACAATCTTATCCTTAAAGCAAAATATGAGCAGATGAAAAGAGAAGACGTACAGTCTGAGGCATATCACTGTGACACTGAGTACCAGGTTCTGATTGTCAGTTATGGTACCATGAGCCGGGTATGTAAGACATCCATTGATATGATGAAAGAGCAGGGGCTTGAAGTCGGGCTTTTAAGGCCTAAAACACTCTTTCCTTTTCCTGAAACTCAGATATATGACGCGGCAACAAAGAGAAGCTGTAAAGCTGTTATCAGTATTGAGATGAGCATGGGGCAGATGGTGGAAGATGTTGAACGCTGCATCAAAGGGAAAAGAGAAGTTCATTTTTACGGTGAGTGCGGCGGTGATATCCCCACTCCGGAAAAAATAATCGAAGTTATTCAAGGACTGCTTTAATGCATAGATTAAGGAAAGAAATATAATGGGAAAAACATTTTTGAAACCAGAAAGCTTAAGTGATCATATGACGCATTACTGTCCCGGCTGCACCCATGGCATTGTCCACAGGCTTGTGGCTGAAGCCATTGATGAGCTGGGTATCATGGGAAGAACCGTAGGGATTGCGCCTGTGGGCTGTGCAGTGATGGCATATAATTATTTTAACTGCGATTTTCAGGAAGCTGCCCATGGCCGGGCACCTGCCATGGCAACAGGAATGAAAAGGGTCAG
>CAYZCC010000016.1:15857-16926 GCA_964476805.1 uncultured Desulfobacula sp. | reverse complement strand
TGACTTGATAGTTTTTACATACCAGGGTGATGGCGACCTTGCCAGCATTGGCATGGGTGAAATCATCCATGCGGCCAACAGAGGGGAAAAATTTACAACTATTTTTATTAACAATGCTATTTACGGTATGACAGGCGGTCAGATGGCGCCGACTACCCTGCCGGGGCAGCGTGCCACGACTGCACCTGCAGGGCGTGATCCTGACGATACAGGAATGCCCATAAGAATGGCAAACCTTCTGGGAGAACTTGTCACTCCGGCATATATTACAAGGCAGGCCGTGTTAAATCCCAAACAGGTGAATAAAGCAAAAAAGGCCATAAAAAAAGCCTTTGAATACCAGGTTCAGGGAAAATGTTTCAGCTTTGTGGAACTTGTAAATACATGCCCCACAAACTGGGGATTAACGCCCCTTGATGCGCTGAAATGGGCGCAGGACAATCTTCTGCCATATTATGAACTTGGAGATTACAAAACACCTGAAGAGTAGACCATAATTTTTGGAGAACTATATATGCAGACAGAAATAAAATTTGCCGGATTTGGGGGTCAGGGTATTTTACTGAGCGCCAAACTCCTTGCACATGCAGCAATGAAACAGGACTATTTTGTGGTCTGGGTTCCATCCTACGGCCCTGAGATGAGGGGCGGAACAGCATATTGTACGGTTGTGATCAGTGACCGTAGAATCGGTTCTCCCATCATCAAGAATCCAACCCATCTTGTGGCAATGAACCGCCCGTCTCTGGAGAAATTTGCCGGTGATGTTAAACCGGGTGGTGTCATTTTTATCAACTCCTCTCTGATTCCCACAAGAAGTGAACGAGATAATATTACAGAGCTTGTGGTGCCAGCCAATGATATTGCCATTAAAGCCGGCAATGTAAAAGCAGCGAATATTGTTGCATTGAGCTCTTTTGCTGCAAAGACGGATATTGTGGATCTGGCGCTGTTAAAAGAGTGTGTTAAAGAGGAGTTTGCTACCAAGGCAAACATGATCCCCTTGAATATGAAAGCCTTTGATGAAGGTGTTAATATTGCAAAAGGTGTTAATATTGCAAATAGATGA
>CAYZCC010000016.1:461-15757 GCA_964476805.1 uncultured Desulfobacula sp. | reverse complement strand
AGCCTTTGATGAAGGTGTTAATATTGCAAAAGGTGTTAATATTGCAAATAGATGAGCAAATAGATGAACAAATAGATGAGCAAATAGATGAACAAATAGATGAACAAATAGATGAACAAATAGATGAGCAGAGAGATGAGCAGAGAGATGTGCCGACTGCTCACATTTTAAAATCAAAAATTAACTTATAAGGAGCGCATCATGATTAGAATTGAAATATCCCTTTTTCTTAAAAATGCACCCGGAGAGCTTGGAAAACTAACTGAACTTCTTGCCCGGGACAATATCAATATTGATGCCATTACCATCCAGGATGCCTCTTCCTATGTCCAGAATCTTTTTGAAGCCCGTGGTAAATCTTTAAAAAGACTGGCCTCGTCAGCAAGTTATACTTCCATGAGAAGAGACTCTGCCCAGTTTGCTCTGATCCGGCTTGTTGTTGATAATCCACAAAAAACCATCGAACTGTTAAAAGAAAATGACTACCTGTTTGATTCAAAAGAGGTTGTCACCCTTGAGATTACAAACAAACCCGGGGAATTTACGAAAATTACTAAAAAACTGGGTGATCACCAGATCAATATCAATTATGTTTATGGATCTGTCTCTGATTCCGACGGTAAATGCCTGTTTATATTCTCTCCTGAAGATGTTAAATTTTCACAAGCGCTTTTCAAGGACGGGTATTAAAAAAAATCCGGGTATACACATGTTTCTGGTGCATACCACATTTTGTATATCTTTGTTAATCATAAACCGCTGCCTGCTCAACAGTCGGCGGTTATAGCAGGCAGTGAATAATTGATTTAAGACAGAGGGATTAAATAGATGAATACCCAAACCAAAGTTTCTGAAACTCTTGGCGTCAGAATATTAAAACTGATATGGAAGACTTTACCATTTGTTGTGACTGTGCTGACAGTCGGAGTCATCATACTCCTTCTTGGAAGGACAATCGCGGCTAAAAAGGATGAACTCGCGGCACAGCAGTCAGAAGTAAACAGTGTTATAAAACCATTGACCAATGTTGTGACCCTTGAAATCAAGCCGGGTATGATAATGGAAAAACTGAGTCTGCCGGGTGTTGCAAAACCATGGATATCCCTTGAAGTGGTCTCGGAACTAAGAGGAAAAGTAGTTGATAAAAAGATAACCAATGGACGCCATGTGAAAAAAGGCGATATTCTTGCTGTGATAGATAAAGGCGATTACCAGAATGCATATGATTCTGCGCTTGCTTCCTATGAGTCCGCAGTTATCACACAAAAACGTCTAAACGCACTGTTAAAAAAGAGTTTTGTTACTAAATCAAACCTTGATGATGCAAATGCAGGGGTGAAAACCACGAGTGCTGCCCTTGAAAATGCAAAACTCAACTTAAACAGATGCTCAATAAAATCTCCTATGAAAGGGGTTGTCAATCGTGTTTATATTGAAAACGGCAAGTTTTTAAATCCGGGGGACCGTGTTGTTGAGATTCTGCAGATTGACAGAGTGAAAATCGAAGTGGGTATTCCTGAATCAGATGTTGATGCGGTGCAAAGATTAAAAAATTTTCATATCACCATTGATGCACTGGAGAATAAGATTTGTAAAGGCCGCTTCCACTATCTGTACAAAACGACTGACTCCATGGCAAGGTTGTTTAAACTTGAAATCGAGGTGGATAATCTGGACGGCCGGATACTACCGGATATGTTTGCAAGGGTGGAAATCGTCAAAAACAGGGCGCCCCAGGGAATTGCCGTGCCCATGTACTCCCTTGTCCATGTGAACAACTTTGTTGGGGTATATACTGAAAGCAGTGGTATTGTCCAGTTCCAGCCAGTCACTACAGGGTTCCAGTCTGGATGGCAGACACAGATTAAAGAAGGTTTGAATGCAGGGGACCAGGTTGTGGTTGTCGGACATCGTATGATTGAGACGGGTCAAAAGGTCAAAGTGATAAAAAATATCAAGGATGTAGAGGATCTGACCCGTTGATTGTCTCTGACACAGCCATAAAAAACAGAGCCAGTGTTCTGATTCTCGCCTTGATTATTTTCGGAATGGGTATCTACTCTTACAGGGAATTGCCAAGAGAGAATGAACCCGATATTACAATCCCCTATGTCTTTGTTCAAACAGACTATAGAGGGGTTTCTGCATCTGATATTGAGACCGGTATTACCATAAAGATAGAGAAAAAGCTCAAAGGTCTGGACAAGGTGAAAAATATCAGTTCTGTCTCTTCCCAAGGTCTTTCCAGGATTAATATTGAATTTCTGCCGGGTACGGATATTGATGAGGTGTTGGCAAAGGTTAAAGACAAGGTTGACGAAGCCAGAAATGATCTGCCGTCTGACCTTGAAAATGATCCTTCGGTATTTGAAGTCAATTTCTCTGAAATGCCCATTGTTGTCTATGCTCTCTCCGGAAACAGCGGTCCGAGAGTGCTTAAAAAAATTGCAGATGATTTAAAGGATCGTATTGAAGCTGTTTCCGGAGTTCTTGAAGCGGAAGTCACAGGAGGCCAGGAGCGGGAAATCAGGATAGAAGTGGATACAGATAAACTTGCCTACTACTCCATACCCATTACATCTTTACAGCAGGCGGTTTCAAGCGAAAACCAGAATACATCAGGTGGTGCCATCACCCTTGGAGACGGGAGATATCAACTCAAGATTCCAGGAGAGTTTGAGACGCCTCAAGAGCTTTTTACCCTTGTTGTTGCAAATCATAATGGCCGTCCAGTTTATATGAAGGATGTGGCTGAAGTTGTGGACGGAATCAGGGAGGAGACTTCACGTTCACGCCTGAATGGAGTGAACTCTGTCAATATTTCAATTAAGAAAAGGGTTGGCGAAAATATTATTTCTATCTGTGATAAAATTGATCTCATTGTGGAACAGGCACAAAAAACATTTCCAAAAAACACCCGGATCACCAAACTGATGAATAGATCAAAAGATATCAGACTCATGGTTGCAGACCTTGAAAATAATATTATTTCTGGTCTTATACTTGTTGTTCTGGTTCTGTTTATTGTACTTGGTTTCAGAAATGCACTGCTGGTCGGCCTTGCCATACCTTTTTCAATGTTTCTCTCCTTTAGTGTGCTTTATTTTATGGGCTACACTCTCAATGTGGTGGTTCTCTTTTCCCTGACTCTGGCGCTGGGTATGCTGGTGGATAATGCCATCGTTATCATTGAGAATATCTACCGCTATATGCAGCAGGGAAACTCCAGGGTTGAGGCTGCCATGAAGGCTACAAGCGAGGTGGCAAGGCCTGTAATCGGCTCAACTCTCACAACAGTGGCTGCATTTTCCCCCATGATTTTCTGGCCGGGTATTACGGGTGAATTTATGAAATATCTTCCCATCACTCTCATTGTTACCTTGACCTCCTCACTTTTTGTGGCACTCGTTATCAATCCTTCTCTATCTGCTTTTTTTATGAAAATTAAAGGAACAGATAAGCAAGATAAGGCCACTCTGGATAAGGCCAAAAAAGGCCCCACTCAGGAACCCATTGAAATTAAAGGCGTTGTATTAAAAACATATACAAAAATGTTAAACAAGGCCCTGGATCATAAAATAACAGTATTGGTTGGCGCTTTTTCTATATTGGTTATTTTGTTTCAAGTGTGGTTTCTAAAAATCGGTGTGGAAAAACCGGTTGAATTTTTTCCACCCATTGATCCTAAATCTGCCTATATCAATATAGACCCTCCTGAGGGTGCAGATCTTAAGTTTATTGACAGGGTTGTTAAAAAAATTGAAACAGCCATAGCCACCAACAGTGAAACCCATGATTACAAAGAGGCCTTAAAGCTCCAGGAACATGAAAATCTGGATGGTACAACATTTATGGCGCCTTCAGATATCAATAATATTGCGCATATATATGCAAAAGTAGTTCAAAACTTTGGAAGCTCCCCCTTTGATTACAACCTTCCCAACCATATTGGTATACAGTTCATTGATTTTGAAAAGAGAAAATCCAAAACCAAAGATGATCTTGAAGAGTTGAGAAACAGAGTAAAAAATATTACCGGGGTGAAAATAACCGTGGATGAATTGCAGGGAGGTCCACCCACAGGACCTCCAATCAATATAGAAATATCTGGGGGAAATTATAAAATTTTAAACCGGCTGGCACAAAAAATAAAAAAAGCAGTTGAAAATATCCCACATGTCAAAGATGTAAGAGATGATTATCAGGGAGGACTTCCCAGTGTACAGGTTAAAATTGACCGCCAGAAAACAGCGCTTTTTGATTTGACAACAAGTGCCATTGGCTTTGCTTTGAAAACTGCATATAACGGGCTTGATGTCTCAACATATTATGAGGATGACGAAGATTATGATATTGTTGTAAAACTGAAAGATTCTGACAGAGAGGTGGCAGATATTCTCCATAAACTCATGATTCCTGCACCCGCAGGTACGATCGTACCCCTGTCCACCCTTGCTTCCATTGAATACCGAGGAACCATGGGAAATATTGTAAGAAAAAACAGTGAACGGGTTGTGACCATAAAGGCAAACGTGGATGAGACAAAGACAACCGGCAGTGTTGCAAGAATGCATGCACAAAAACTACTTGAAAAATTGTTCAAAGAGATGCGTGCGGATCTTCCCATGGGTTATAAATATAAATTTACTGGTGAAAATGAAGAACAGAAAGAGTCTGAAGAATTTTTATCCAAAGCGTTTATCATTGCCCTGTTTTTGATTTTTCTGATTCTTGTGACGCTTTTTAACTCTGTTATTCAGCCTGTAATCATACTGACTTCTGTTATTCTCTCTCTTGGCGGCGCTTTCTGGGGGCTTGCCGTAATTAATTCACCCTTTGGTGTTATCATGACAGGAGTCGGTATCATTTCCCTTGCCGGAATAGTTGTCAATAATGCCATTATTTTAATAGACTATACCAATAAACTCAGAAGCGATGGTATGGATATCCGTAATGCCGTTGTTTCTGCAGGTGCCACAAGATTAAGACCGGTTATTTTAACGGCTGTCACAACCATTTTAGGCCTGCTGCCGATGATTACAGGCATCAGCTATGATTTTCATATAATGGCTGTTTCAACTGCAAGTGAATCCACACAGTGGTGGCGATCCATGGCAGTTGTTGTTATTTTCGGACTGATGATTTCGACCCTTCTGACTCTGATTGTTGTGCCGGCACTCTATGCTCTCATCGAAAATACAAAGCTGAAACTTGCATCATATCACAGCAGAATAAGAGGGGTTCCCGCTCCTGCAGATAGTGTTTAGTGCATGGTTTCAGCTATGGATACAATCCTGTCGCCGAGCATATTGACATAGCATGCCATCTCATTGTCATACCAGCCGTAAATTACTGTCTGGGTCACCTGGATGCTTGCAACATGATCCTTGATCCTCTCCAGGATACTGTTATCAATTCCCCGGACATGCTCAAGATTGATATTGATGGCGCCTGTACGAGCATGGGTTTCATGGCCTTCAATTACTGCAGCCGCCCTGGGTGTCCCGATAATATCAGAAGATACATTCTGTTTGGCTGAGTATAAAAGATATCCGTTTGTGTTGGCTCTGGCTGTTTTATCATAAATTTCATTGATCAACTCTCTTCGTATGGGTTTTGAATTGAGCTCCTCCTGGAAATTCATGACCAGAATAATTAAAGATCCAGTGGTTGTCGGTATTCTTACCGATTCTGCAATAAACCCGACGGTTGCCATCTCCGGAATAACCAGCTGCAGGGCTTTGGCCGCTCCGGTTGTGGTGAGAATAATATTATTTAATATGGATCTGTTTTTTCTTAAGTCTGTAACCGAAGTTTTTGGCAGCCTGTCCAGTACCGGCTGTGATCCGGTCGCCGCATGCACGGTTGCCATGGACGCAGAGAGAATTCTCTCAATACCAAAATAGTCAATAAGCGGTTTGATCATGTGTGAAAGGCAGGTTGTTGTACATGAGGCATTGGAGATTATATTATGGGTTAACGGGTCATAATCTTCATCATTTATCCCCATGACTGTTGTCACGGCATCTTCTGGCATTGGCATGCCCTCTTTTATTTTAAATGGCGCGGAAGCAATCACCTTCTGTGCGCCTGCTTCAATATGGCCCCGAATAGATCCTTTGGGATCATTGGCTTCAAGAGATGGATTTAAAAACTGACCTGTTGTATCCACTACAATATCTGCACTGTTCTCTGCCCACTCTATATCTTTGGGGTTTCTGCTTTTTTGCAGTATTTTTACCCCGATTCCATTGACCCTTAACGTTTTTTGGGTTTCATCCACATCAGTGATAGCCGGTTCAGCCCTGTACCCGTGAAGGAAAGCATCAAGCCTGCCATAGGTTGTATCCCTCTCAATATAATGAATAATATCCTGAAAAGAGGACCCCACTTCCCGGCCCACATTGATCACCAGAGAATCAAAATACTTTCGCCCGGCATGGTGCCATAAACAGAGTTTTCCAATTCTTCCAAGTCCGTTAATCCCAAGAGTTTTAGAATCATTCGTATTCATTTGTATTTCCTTTTTGTATGGTTAGTGTACTTTTATTTTCCCTTTATAGACTGACCCTTCCTGACCATTCATACTGATATAATCTCCTGAAACCATTTTAATATGATTGAGCATACATCTTTTTTTATGCTCATTGCAAACAAGATTTTCATATCCGACGATACAGGTCTTATTCAGGTTATATGCGACAACAGCTGCATGGGATGTAAGCCCTCCCCTTGCGGTTAAAACACCATCTGCAGCATCAATTTCCAGAATATCATCGGGAACGGTATCATTTCTTAACAGAATTAATTTAATATCAGGGTCTTTTTGTCTGAAAGTATCAATCTCCTGGAGGGTAAAAACGATTCTGCCGCTCATGGCGCCTCCGCTGACACCAATCCCCTGACCAAGGTATGCCTTGTCAAGATACTGGGGGGTTACATCAAAATTTACAATTCTTTTTCTATCCCTCTGGGACATATCCCTTGCCTGGAGGATAAAAAGGTCACTTGCGTTTTCACCTTCAAAGGTGAATTCTATCTCCTGGGGATTCCATCCCTGGTCATATACAAGCTGATGAACCACTTTATCTAACTGGGAATATATTTGTGGGAATTTTTTTTCAAGGCTTGTTATTGAATCCCGATCTTCAAGTTCTCGCTGAATCTCTGAAACAGGGAGTGTTTTTACAAGTCCTGATACCACATCCTCCCCCTGATTTCCAATGGTAAAATCTCCCCAGAGTCGTATTGTATCGCCTGGAAGCCTTGGGCTGTGGCTGAATACCACACCTGAGCCTGATTTTCTGGAGAGATTGCCAAATACCATTGCCTGAATAGTCACAGCGGTACCCCAATCTTCTGAGATCTCCATAATCTTTCTGTAATCTTTTCCCCTCTTGGAACCCCATGAGGAGAACACCTTGTCAATGGCAAAAAAGAGTTGTTCAATGGGTGATTCAATTAATTCAACACCTGAGTCAAGAAGCAGATGTTTATAAGATAGAGCAACTTCTTTCATCTGTTTCCCTGTAAAATACCTCTTGAATTCAATCCCCACTGTTTTCTTTTTTTGATAGATGATATGGTCAAAAGCATCCCTTGGAATTCCAAAAGCCATGCCGTATCCTTGAATAAATCTTCTATAACTGTCCCAGGAAAACCATTGATTTTTGCCTGCCTTTGCAATACTTGCAGCGATCTCCTCATTGATTCCAACATTTAAAAAAGAGTCCAGCATGCCTGGCTGGGATATTGAAGAGCCGCTTCGAACTGACAGCAGCAGAGGGTGTTTAAGGTCTCCCAGTTTTTTACCGCTTCTTTTTTCAAGATCTGCCACCATTTTCCCCACATTTTTTTTAAAATTTCTATTCGCCGGTTTGTAACTGTTAATTATTTCCCAACATTTAAAAACTTCTGTGGTGATTATAAAACCTTCCGGGACTGCCACATTGATTTTTTTCAGTTTTATAAGATTTAACCCTTTATTACCCAGAAAAATAATATTATTGCTTATGGGACCAGAACTTCCAATCTCAGTCACCGCACATGAGGAATCATAATTCAGTAACCGGCTTAGATGAATCTGGGAAAGCTCCTCAGACTGATGGAAAAGGGTGTGAAGTATCCTGTTGAGGAATACATCCATCTGCTGGAGCCCAATAGAGGTTGCAATCTGATCCCTGAAAAAAATCTCAGCCACGCGATAATCAAATTTGGATTTTGCATTTTGAAATCCATTGGGCAGATATTTATCAAGGATCTGCTCCTTTCCTATTTTTGATTCTATCTGGGAGAGATTATTCGAGTGGATATTGTTGAAATGGTCATTGATTATATCGGCAACAGCCTTTGTAAACCCTTTAAAAATATCAAGATATTGGGTAAAAGTACATGTTCTGAGGCTGACAGAGAATTTTAGAAAATCCATCTGAACATCCAGATGGTTTGATACAATGCCGTCTAACGCCAATGCCTTTATAAATAAATTTAATATACTGTAAATATGGTTAAATGTTGACTTTGTAATCACCTGGAGATCAATACTATTCACCAGGTCTTCCATTAAGACATTTAGAATGCTTTCAATTCTTAAACTCAACCCCATGGCATCAAATTTTGCTTCATTGTAACTGCCGTACATGGAAGGGATATCAACAGCAAAATGGCGTTTATAGTAAATCGATTCATTGGCCTCATAGATTCTGTCAGAAAGAATTATTTTTTTTAACTCTTTCATATAATCAAGAAGAGATGAAATTTTGTATTCCAGATTGTTTTCGTCAAGGGCGAGAACAAGTTTTTTTGTGTCTGGCAGATTCTCAGCATTAAATAAAGCCAGATATTTTTTAAGCTCCAGGTTGTCAATGCGGTATTTCTGATTCAACAGCCTGTAAAACCCAAAAATCATTTTAACTCTGTCTCTCTCTTTTTCATCCACTTCACTGATGTCGTCAATCATCTGATTGACAGCAACCTCAGTATGTATCAGGTAATCATCAGGAAGGGATATATCATTGGATTCAAGAATATTGAGAATACGTTTTGGGCCGTCAATAAAAAGGCCGCTGCTCTGGATTTCATTATAAATTGATGGGGGAACAAAGAGTTCAAGTCTGGTTTTATCACCGGTCTTCCAGAAGAGAATGACCTCTTTGATAAAATCCACAATTCTGCCTGAGCTTTCAACATGGCACTGTTTTCTCAAAAAGTGTATTAATCTGTCTTTGCGCTGTAAAGATTCGTCCAGCCGGGTGGAGATATCTCGCAGCTGACCTTCTGCACCAATTTCGTTGAAAAAAGCAGGAAGTAGTCTTGAAAGCTGTTTGACCAGGTCAAATACCGGTGCAATATCTGAATTTAAAAATCGGCTGATATCCCTTGGAAAAAGATCCGTATCCTTGATAAAAACTCCGCCAATGGAAAGAGAGACAATCAATGCGGATAAAAGACGTCTCGATTTTTTCGGGTGCTGCCCTATAAGATCAAGAAATATACGGATATTTTTTACATGGGCGGTATTGCTTTTTACCTGCCAGTCATCGCCTGTACCCTCAATCATGGGAAACTGAAAGCCATGGTCAACAACCCTGTCTATAAAATGGTTTATCAGATCAGTTTTGGATGTTTTGTATACAGCATCTCCAATTTTATGGATACACTCCAGCACTGTTTTAGGGTATTTGCTCTTAAGCGTTTTGAGAAGGGAGAATGTTTCGTCTACGATATTTATATCCCGCTTAAAGTCTTTATCATCAATCAGATGTATTAAAGTAGAGTTTATCTCACGCAAAGCCTGGACATGTATGGTTGCCATACCTGAAATATTAATAATATAAAAGAGAAATGTAAGTTTCAGATGAAACCCTGCTGTATCGTTACTGCTGGCTTCTACTATTTTCTGGGGAACACCCCTTACTCTGCTGACAAACTCCTGAAAACCTACAAGACCAATCAATTTTTTAGTTGTCTGCTGAAAATTCTGATCAGATCCCTTTGCGACAGCTTCAAGATCTTTCTGCCATGTTTTGACTGTTACGTGGGAAACCTCTTTTAATATTCTGTTTATTTCAGGAGTCATCAGGTCTGTATCAATACTGTGGCCAATCCAGGCGACAGGATCATCCTGCTTTAACCAGTAATTAAATGAAAAGTTATAAAATTTAATTAACAGCGTGTTAATGGGTTTAAAAATCACTGCCTCTTTTTCAAGCGTATCCACCAGGATTTTGGCTATTTTATCAGGCTGATAGTATGATTTGACAAAAAAATAGAAATCTTCATCTTCAAAGGATTCTATCTGTCGGACAGCTTTTTCAATGATGGGTAGGAATCGGTTTAGTTCATCTTGAGAATTTTTGGCAATATGCTGCAAAAAGAGCATTAAATTATCTACAGCACCTGTTTTTATTTTTAAACGGCTGTTTGCCTCAAAAGCCTTGAGAAAAATATCGACAAAAAGAGCCAGCGCTTTTTCTCCACGGGCATGTCCCTTGTAGAGATGGAAATTCTGCAAAGAGAAATGTCTGGCTTCACTTAAAATAAACTCCCAGTTTTTATACGGGTGAGACAACTCCTGCAAAAAAATGGTCATCCTATTCAGGATGCCGACATAGGGGGAAACAATATCAATTAAAACCTGATATTCAGAGTGAATGACTACATCTACTTTTGTGTCGGATAGATTAACCTCAAGGGCGGTCGATTTCACAAAATATCCTTTTTTCTGTTGGTGTTTTTTTTTTGCCATTTTTATCGGTCTTTCATTAGAACAAAAGGAACTCGCAAATGGATAAATTAACTGCCATTTTTATCGGAGTTATAATTTTTGAAATCATCGTTTTTATCTTAATATCTACAGACAAAAATTTAAAAAATTCAGCGCCTAAAAAGTCTAAGAATGGATAAACTCGGTATTTTCTTCTTAATATGTTTAGGGCTTGAAGCATTTTTTTATTTCATTATTGCTTGATAAAAACTTACAACCTCCTAAAAAATCTCAAAATGGCAGTTCCACAGAATTATTTACAGGGTACAGGGTCGAATTATAATTTACAGGGTCACTATTTATTTTCCTGATTTTATAATAATTAAGGCACTTTGATCAATACTCAGATATTTTCTTGCCAACCCATTCATCTCTATATAATTAATCTTGCCGTAATCGTAAGGCATATTACCAGCCCATTCAAATTTCTGCGGATAGATATATGAGTTGGCCATAACTGAATTCAACCAGTAGTTATTATTCTTTCTAACAATTTCCAGGTGATTTATAACCGGTTTTAAGGCAGAATCTGTTTCCTCCTTTGTGATCGTTTGTAATGTCAGGGAGTGAATGATCTCTTTTAATTTATTATAAACAAATTCTACTCTTTCAGGTTTTACATTGACAACAGAATGCATCACTCCATAATCCTTAAAACTCATTGAGGGATCATTATATGCATAGGGAGAGTAAGTCTCACCCAGCTCCTCTCTGATCAAAATTCTCAACCGTTCTGAAAAAATTCTTGATAAAATAGAGAGACGGCGGGTCTGGCCAATATCCCAGAAATCATCGGTTAAAAATGCAATGCGGACAACCCCGGATTTTACTTTTGAATCAATTGAAAGCTCAAGCCGCTTTCCTTTGGGAAACTTTACTTCAGATTTCGGGTTGATTTTATTGACTGGTTTAAACCTTTTCTTAAAAATTTCCATATATCCGGAGGCAAGCGCAATCATATTTTCAAGATTAAAATCTCCAACAATTGAGACCTCAATGGAAGCGTTTTCAAAATATGGCATCAGCCAGTTTTTAATATCATTGAGCGTATACTTGTCAATTATATCGGGATGCGGCATGCCAAAACGGACATCATTTCCAGCAAGAAAAGAGTCCCCCTTAACCTTCATTATACCATCAGGGGACTGCATCAGGCTTTCATATCTCTGTCTATACCGGATCTTCGCAAGGTTCAAAGCCTCCTGTCTGAATCCTGGATCTTTAAAATAATGCACAATCAGCTGAAAGAGAAGCTCAGCTTCCTTGGGATCAGCAACGCCTGATAGAGAAAAATAGTTTTCTTTAATGCCAAAGCCAATCTGAACATCTCTTCCGGCAAGGGCTTCTTCCAGCTGGTCTGCATCCAGACCGCCTAAACCGCTGTGACGTAAAACACTCTCTCCTATAATCGATAAACCCGGTTTTCCAGCCGGCTGAGATTGATCTCCCTCTCCGAAACACACATTGAATTTGAATTCATTTTTTTTGAAATCAGTTTTTTTAATATTTAAAAACGTATTATTTTCAAATTCAATTTTAGTGATATCAAGTTCTTTGACATGATCTTCTCTTGCCTTTATAAAGGGTCTGGAGGGGGGAAATGTAAGATAAGGAAATTTCTTTTTCTCAAACCCTTTGTATTGACTCAATCTCTTATTAATACTTTTGTTATAGACGTCAAGAATTTCTGTTTCAGGGGTCGTGCTGCCTATATCTGCATTTCCAGTGACCATTACAAGTCTGTGGTCTTTTGACCATATCTCTTTAAATGCCTTGTGAACATCCGTTAAAAGGATGGACTCAATATAGGGTTTTAATAAACTCTTTTTTTGCTGTTCAGATAAAAACAACCCTTTTTTATTCATGGTGGAAAGAATTTTTCGGGACAAGTTTTTGGTTTTTTGAGTTGAAGCCTGATTAACCCCTCTTTCAAGAGAAGAGATAAAATCAGCTTTGGTCCTCTCCAGCTCATTTTTTTCAAACCCAAACATCAGTGCCTGCCTTAAAACTCTCTCAATCTGTTTAAGGCACCTCTGCCAGTTTTCAGGGCTGCATGTGGCATTGACTGCTGACAAAGAGACGTTTTTCAAAAATGAGCCGGAATAGGCAGAAGCCTTTGAAAAAACTGCCGTCTGCATGTTGACCATTCTTGACAACCTATTCTGAATGATTGCATTTGCCATGCGGTTGAGCGTTTCTCTCTTAATATCTTCCAAAATCTTGGTTTTAAAGGGTTTCCACGAAATTGTCTCTATTGCAACTTCCGTACTGCTGGCTTCTGGTTCATAATGGTAAAAAACTTTGATCCCTTTATGCTTTTCCCATTTTGTCTGCAAGGGTATCTTTCGATTCTGACTGCGGGGCTTCAATTTTGAAAATCTGTTTATGACCATAGGCTCAACATCCCTGGCATTAAAATCACCCACAACTACCAACCCCATATTATCCGGGCGATACCACTGATCATAATATGATTTGAGCAGTTTTGAATCGGCCTTTTTTAAAACCGTGTCAATCCCTATGGGAAATCTTTTATTTAACAGAGACCCGGGCAGCTCAAATGCCAGTGTTTTTTTAAACGTTCGATAGGATATTGAATCTCTCTGCCTCTTTTCAGAGAGTATGACTCCCCGCTCACGATCAACCTCAGAATCAAGCAGAAGTGCGCCCTGGGCATAATCTTCCATAATCAAAAAAGCTTTATCCAACTGTTTTTGTGTATTGTCCGGCAGTGAGATATCATAAACCGTATTGAAAAAAGAGGTGTGGGCATTGGCATCTGCACCGAAATCCATACCAATGGATTGGAAATATTTAATTAGTTTTCCTGGTGGGAAATGGGTTGAGCCATTAAACAGCATGTGTTCCAGGTAGTGAGCCACCCCCTGCTGTTCATTATTTTCATGCATTGCGCCTGAAAAAACATTTAAATGGATATTGACTCTGTTTTCAGGAGTGGTGTTTTCCATGAGTATATACTGGAATCCATTTTCAAGATGCCCGAAAACAATATCAGGATTGACTGAAACAGGATTGCCATGTGGAATAACAAAATTATGCTTTGGCGCGCATGCCAGTATAAAAAAAAGCCAGAATACGACAAGCTTGACAACAAGAGGCTTATATTTCATAGGAGAACTTACTTTAAAAGCTGCGGATTATAGGTGATTTTATTTTGTTTTTTCAATTGTGTAATCCAGTCCTGGTAAGATCTGATCTGTTTTCTTCTTAAAATCTGAGCCGTTAAAGTTTCAAGATTCTCCTTGATTTTAGATTCATCCGGTATTTTTCTCTCTTTAAAACCCACCACATAATAACCCTGAAGGGTCTCAATCACTTCAGGATAAATTCTGTTATCTTCACTTAGTGAAAACCCGGCCTTAATAAATTTATCAGCATTGTCCACATCCTTAATAGTACCGGTTCTTGTGAAGAGTTCTGTGGATATCAGTTTTCTTTTTTCAGGCGGCTCCAGTGAATTGACTGTCTTGACTTCTGCAAGATAAAGGTCTGCCTCTTTTTTTGCCTGCTCTTTTTGAAGCTTGATAATTAAATCACTTCTGACACGCTCTTTGACAAGATCAAACTCAAGCACCTCAGGATCAAATTTTTTAATGTTTTTTATCAGATAATAGGAGTCACCAATACGTATGACATCACTGATAACATCCAAGGAGAGTTCAAAAGCTGCTTTTGCAAAACCTGCATTATCTCCAAAATCAAGGCCTTCCCCATCAATATTGAATGCACTGCTTTCAATAATTTTTTTACCGGCGATAAGAGCAACCTGTTCAAAATCATCCCCATCAATTACAGAATCAAATGCTTCTCCTGCTTTATAGTAAGCAGTGTTCTGCATTTCCAGCGTTGCAAGCGCTTCTTTGATTTTTTGGGAAACCTGTTCCAGGGTTTTTGTGGACGCATTGAATCTATCAATCAGTTGAATGATATGCCAGCCAAACATTGTCCTTACCGGTTGTGAAATCTCCCCGGCTTTCATGGTAAAAACCTTGTCAGCAAAAGGTTTTACCATGTCATTTTCCTCAAATTTGCCAAGATAGCCCCCGTTGTCTTTGGAAGGCCCCTGGGAGTATTGTTTTGCAAGCTCCTGGAAATCATTGCCATCGACAGCCATTTCATAGATGTCTTGAGCCTCTTTCAGTGCAGATTCAACTTTTTCCTTTGCAGCATCCTCTTCTACTCTGATTAAAATATGCCTTGCTTCCACTTTTTCAGGAGTTTTAAACTCCTGTGTATGCTCCTGGTAATACTCTTTCACCATTATATCAGTGACTGATATCTCATCTTTATAGTCTTCAGGAGAGAATTCAAGATATCTGGCTTGAACTTTAAGGTCAGATTTATAATTTTCCCGGTTTTCTTCATAATACTTCTCAATCTCTTTTACATCAGGTTTGATATCACTGTACTCATCAGGATCAAATTTAACATATTCTATCGCTGTTCTGGTATTTTGAAACAGATACCAGTTGCGGGCTTCAAGTTCAGACAGATGAACAGAGCTAAACAG
>CAYZCC010000016.1:0-451 GCA_964476805.1 uncultured Desulfobacula sp. | reverse complement strand
AGCATATCTCTTACTTTCTGCCGTCGCAATTCAGTCATCTTGCTTTGCTCAAAAGTTTCTGGCGTGAGGGAATTCAGACTTAAAACTCTTTTATACTGCTCCAGGTCAAATTTATCATCTTTTTGAAATGCCTTCATCTCAAGAACTGCCTGCTGAACCTCTTTATCAGAAATTGTTATGCCGAGTTTTTCTGCCTCCATCAGAACAAGTCTCTCCTCAATTAAGGAGTCCAGTGTCTGCTGTTTCACATTGAGCGCTTTTAAAATATCATCATTTAAATTTTTCCCAAATCTTGCTCTCATCTGATCAACCAGCATTTTATATGCCCGCTGATATTCTTTAATGGTTATTGACTCATCATTTATTGTTGCAACGCTGTTATTCCTTTTTGACCCAAATGATCCAACACCAAGAAAAACAAATACAATAACGATAATCCCGAGAAAGAATT
>CAYZCC010000015.1:15301-21379 GCA_964476805.1 uncultured Desulfobacula sp. | reverse complement strand
CCTGCAGGAGATCCATCCCCTTTTCAGTGAGATTGGTAACTATTTTATCAATTTCAATTTTTTTCACTGATTTTGTATCCATACTCTTAAACAGCACGTTTTTTTGAAGCGTCTCCTCAGGTCTCCCAATTAAACCCTCAATTTTTTTGTCATATCCCTGGGGATACAAAGGGTCATTCAAAGCGTGCTGGTAAAGTTTTTTTGCTGTAAAATCCTTTCTTTCCAGGCCCAGAAAAATATCAAGCAGTAAGCGTGATAAAATTTTATCACTATAATATATTTCAGTCAGTGTGGAGAGTATCTCCTGTTCAAAGGATGTTACAACCGTTGATTTTCTCAGCCTTTCAAGCCATAGGTGTGCAATATCCCTGTCTGCTGGATTTATTTTAAGATAGACCAGTGTCCCGAGTTTAAAATTTTCATTTTCAACGGTAGCATTTAAATTAAATTTTGCAATGACACCTGATATTTTTTGGGCTGTTTTTTTTGAAGTGAGTGGCCATAGCAGGAAAGTGTCATAAATCCTTATGGCTTTAGTATAATTTTTATCCGCTTTGTTAAAAATCCCGGACATCTCCCAGGCCTGCCCCTCTTTAATCAAATTAATAATGATCTGCCTGGCGGTCCAGTTCATTAAAAAACTGATGATAACAGCCACACCGGATAGGGTTAAAAAACCGGTCATTAATGGATTGATTCCAGGAAAAAATTGTGCCAGCCCAGGCAGGATATAAAAGCTCAATGGTATGGCAAACAGAGTTGACATCCATAACTGAACACTGATATTTCTCAATATCCAGATCACTGATCTTCCGGCTCCTTTTTCATACACAAATTTTGTTCTGGTTTTAAAGGGACCTGCAGCACTTCAATATTTTCACTGATTTCAAGTGGTATGTTCTCATCATCCAGATTACATCCGGTTCTTGCATCTGTTTTTTCAAACCTGATGTTACCCGGCATTGGAAAATCTCTTTCCGGTTCTGACTTCAATGCCTTCATCATGAAATCAGCCCATATGGGTGCCGCACTTCTACCACCTGTTATCCCGACACCATTCACATCAATCAAAGTTTTTTCCTTGTCAAAACCTGTCCAGACAGATGTGCAAAGCTCAGGTGTGAAACCTGTAAACCATGCATCTTTATAGTCATCTGTGCTTCCTGTTTTCCCTGCTGCCGGCCGGTTGAATCCAATATTCCTTATGGATCGTCCTGAACCTCTCTGGATGACGGATTTCATCATATCCACCACCTGGTATGTTATCGCTGGATCAAGTACCCTTTTTTTCTGTACAATATGCTCAAAAATAATTCTGCCAAAGGCATCTTCCACCCGCCAGAACAGGAAGGGTTCATGCAGGACGCCAAGATTGGCAAAAACAGTATAAGCGGACGCAAGTTCAAAGGGTGTGACATCAGAAGTCCCCAGTGCCACTGAATATACATCTTGTAAAGCGCTTTTAATACCGCATATTCTGGCGATATTATTTACTGCACTGGCACCCACTTTTTCCACAAGCTGAGCGGCAATGGTATTTACAGATTTATAAAGCGCTTTTTTTAAAACCATATCACCTGCAAAGGCGTTGCCAAAATTTTGGGGTTCCCAGTCTCTGGCTCCTTTTACAGGTATCATAACAGGCTGATCCGTCATAACAGTTCCAGGGTGGTATCCCAGAGTTTTAAATGCTGAATAGTAAAGAAAGGGTTTAAAACCGCTTCCCGGCTGTCTGGAACCGTGCACTGCTCTGTTAAATTCACTCTTATAGTAATCTCTTCCGCCAATCAGCACTTTAACCGCTCCAGAACCTGAATCAATAGCTGCAATTGCCCCCTGGGGATGTTCTGACTGCTCATCTTTGATACCCAACATGGTATCAAGTTTTTCAAGGCCTTTTGTCAAAGATATACCGGCATAAGACTGCAGCTTTGTATCCATTGTAGAAAAAACCTTGATCCCGCCGTGAAATACAACATCTTCACCATATTTTTCAATCAACTGGTGTATCAAAGCATCCAGGAAATAACTGCCTGTTCTCTGATCTATTTTTTTACGATGGAGTTCCGGCTTCTCCAGCATTGCCTGCTTGGATTCAAGAGCTGATATAAAGCCCACCTGCACCATCCTTCTCAAAACAGTATCACGTCTTTTTAATGCTCTCTCCATATGTCTGTATGGATTATAATTTGTTGGAGATTTTGGCAGACCGGCCAGCAGCGCTGCCTCGGACAATTTTAATTCAACTGCTGATTTATTAAAAAACTGCCTTGACGCTTTTTCAACTCCCTGGGCGACTGCACCAAAATAGATCTGATTTATATAGGCATGTAAAATCTCCTCTTTTGTATTGGATGCTTCAATCTGCAGAGCGACAAGGAATTCCTTGAATTTGCGTTGATAGGTCTGTTCAAAACTGAAAAAGAGATTTTTTGCAAGCTGCTGGGTGATGGTAGAAGCGCCCTGAACCCTGCCTGACTGAAAAAGGGTTATATAGAGTGCCTTTAAAGTTCTAAGTTTATTGATTCCATGGTGTTCAAAAAATCTGTGATCTTCGATAGCAATAATTGCATTAATAAAATCCTGGGAGACCCTATTCATAGGAATTGTTTTTCTGCCGCCCAGGGTGGCAAGCACCTGGCCGTTTGATGCATAAATCTGTGTCTGGGGTCTTTCAATTATTCTGCTTAAGGGAGAGGGCAGTTGTGGAAGGTCTTTCGCTGTATAAAAAATCAGAAACATTCCGGCAAGAGCGGTCATTGACACAAGAATCAGACCTGAAAATAGAAAAAATCTTAATAATTTTAAAACCTTCAGGATGAAATTCAATTTTGATCTCCCTGAAGATATAGACTCAGCTGCCACACAGCCCACTCACGGCCTTTAATAAAAACAACTTTTTTACTATTTCCCTCTTCAAATTCAAAACCGAGTTTAATATATCCGTTCTGTGTTACATTCGAGATACCGATATTTATGATTTGTCCCTTCTGTGCCAGTAAAATTTCAGGATTACCCATAAGGTCTGGCAGCATATCAGAAGGTAGTTTAAACACGGCATTAAAAAATTTTTCAGCCGGATATATACGCCCTGAAAATCCTTCCATGCTGGAAAGCATTCCTGCAACATCCTGTTCACCACTTTCAATCTCAAGGAGCTGTTGCTTTTCAAGAACAATCTGTTTTATCACCCTGTTTTGAGAATCAATAAAATAAATTGTAATGCCGCCTGGAATACCTTCACAAAATATTCTGTCAAGTCTGCTGGACTTAAGCAGCCATACCAGCTGTGCAGGTTTAATAATTTTTTCTGCCATCGATTTTTCAAGGGTCAGATAGAGGGTCTGGAAATGATTTTTTTCCAGAGTGACCCAGTCACCGGGCAGGATACCTGAAACAAGGTTTGAAAAAGAGGCGGCTTCATGGACGTTGTTCTGTGTATCCTCTTTTTTATTAATAATTTTATTGAGATATTCATGGGCATCCGTGGTCTGTTTCCCCGTCTCCCAGATGATCCCTGTCCGGGGGCGGGAATCATTTGTTGAAGCCAGATATGACCCCACAAGATTTTCAAACCAGTCAAAGCGTAACTCAGATACCAGAAAAGTTGCCGTGATCATTAAAACGGCAATATTTAAAAAAGAGAACGCTCTTTTCAGCCATTCAGAAAAATTTAAAGGTTCATACCATTGCCGGGTTATCAAAACTATGCTTGGTACCTCTCTTCCTATGTTCTTCCTGCAAGCTTCAAGGATGCGTTATATAGGGTGTAAATATTTTTATGCTCTGTTAAAGCAGTGGACAAAAAATTTGTAAGATGTGAGATGTCATGTCTATTGATAATATTGTCAACACTTTTATGCAGCGCAGACATATGATCATTGGTATTGAACTCTTTACTTATCAAAACAAGGCATATTCTACGTCTTAAAGACATGTCTATGGTGTTGAGTTTGTCTATGAACCCCTCAACTCCACTGTTTGGATCAAAAGTTTCATCAATAATAACAAGGGGGAAGATATGGTATTCAATCTCTTTTAAAGCCTCTTTTACAGTCGCAGCTGATCTGATTTCAAAACCGATACGACTGACAACAGAAAGGACCTGTTTTTTAAAATCACCATTCCCTAAACAAGCAAGCGCAAGAGTATTCAGTTCTTTATCAAGGGGGAAGTCAAAATTTTGCTTTACCTTTTTCACACCAGGGATTTTGATCTTCTCTCTGCATTTTGGGCATCTGAATTTGGAATCTGTATCTTTTGGAATTTTATTATCTGGAATGGTTAATTTACTTTTACAGTTTTCACATGTCACATTCATATTCTAATTCCCCTGATATTCACGATCAATTTCCAATGAGTCAATTTTTGTCGTGGTTTGCCCTCTTGCACTTTTGATTGCGTCAAGATGCCTTCCAACAATATCTTTTCTTGAAGCATAGGATGAAGCGACATCTTCACTGATCTTACCCGCTTCATAAAGGGAAACAATATACTCATCAAACGATACCATGTCCTGTGCCTTGCCTGAGGTAATGATATCATGAAATGTCTTTCCTTCAGATTCTCCATTGAGGATAGCGTCTTTGACCCTGAGATTGGATCCCATAATTTCAAAGGCCGCGGCCCTGCCCCCCCCTTGTTTTGGAAGTAATCTCTGGGAGACAATCCATCTTATTGAGTCTGCAAGGCGAATCCTGATCTGCCGCTCCTCTTCAGTGGAAAACATACCAAGGACACGGTTAATGGTCTGACCGGCGTCAACAGTGTGCAGTGTAGAGAGGACCAGATGACCTGTTTCAGCGGCGGCAAGACCTATTTCCACAGTTTCCCGATCCCGCATTTCGCCGACAAGAATTACCTTTGGCGCCTGGTGCAAAGCCGCTCTCAAACCGTTTGCAAAAGTGTCAAAATCAGCTCCGAACTCCCGTTGGTTAAAAGTGGCTCTTTTTTGGGAATGCTGGTACTCAATCGGATCTTCAAGGGTTATTACATGAACTGATTGACTTGTATTTATTTTATCCAGCACCGCTGCAAGAGATGTTGATTTACCAGAACCTGTTGCGCCTGTCACAAAAATAATGCCGTTTCTCTCCTCTGCCATTGTGTAGAAAGCTTTGGGAAGCCCCAGCTCTTTAATGGTCGGGATTTTTGTTTCAAATTTTCTTAAAACAATGGAATATTTACCTGATCTTGAAAATATATTCACCCTGAAACGCGCCTTCTCTCCAAGCTGATAGGAGAGATCACACGAACCCTCTTTTATAAGAGTTTCAGTTAATTTCCGGTTATTATTGATGAGGTTAAGGGCAACAGTTTCAGTTTGAAAAGGAGTGAGTATTTCAAAGGGCGGATCCATATTCACCGGAACCAGTTCACCGGAACTTTCAACCTGCAGGGGTTTGCCTGGTGTAAAATTCAAGTCTGAAACATTGTCATGGGATTCCAGCATGTTGGAAAGGATATGGTCAATCTGCTGTTTTTTCATGCCGATTCCCTGTTAATGTCAAAAATTGATTTTAAGCTTCTGTAAAATCCGCTGGTGGATTTTTCAGATATCGTCTGAACAAAGATTTGTTGTTTGCCTTGCTATATGCAGAATCAGGGCTGATCCAACCCTTTTTATACAACTGCATGATGGAATCATCCAGCAGTTGCATTCCATACTGTTTACCGGTCTGGATCATGGATGGAACCTGGTGGGTTTTCGCTTCCCTGATAAGGTTACGAACAGCCGGTGTTGCTATGAGAATCTCCATGGCAGCACACCTGCCTTCTTTATCTATTCTTTTAAACAGAGTCTGGGCAACAATACTTCTCAGGCCATCTGACAGTGTCGATCGGATCTGTGCCTGTTCAGATGCAGGAAACATCTCAATAATTCTGTCAACGGTTTTGGCAGCACTTGATGTATGCAGGGTGCCAAACACAAGATGACCTGTGGAAGAGGCTTCAATGGCAAGGGCAGTGGTCTCAAGATCTCTTAATTCACCCACAAGAATAATATCTGGATCTTCACGCAATGCCCCTCTCAATGCCGCTGAGAATGTTTCAGTATGCAGTCCGACTTCCCTGTGA
>CAYZCC010000015.1:13708-15291 GCA_964476805.1 uncultured Desulfobacula sp. | reverse complement strand
TCCCTGTGACTTACAATACTTTTTTGACTTCTGTGTACAAACTCTATGGGGTCTTCCACTGTGATAATATGACCTTTTCTGGTTCGGTTGGCCTGATCAATGATGGCTGCAAGAGTTGTTGATTTACCAGAACCTGTGGGTCCGGTGACAAGGACAAGTCCCCTTGGAAGGCCAGCAAGCTTTGAGATCACAGGAGGAAGTCCAAGCTGTTCCGCAGTCAATATCTCCGATGGAATCTCACGGAATACCGCTGAGATACCATTTTTCTGCATGAAATAATTTGCCCTGTATCGAGCCAGCCCTGTGATTTCATATCCAAAATCCACATCTCCGGTTTCTTCAAAGACTTTGATTTTTTCCTGGGAGGTTATTTCGTATAAAAGCCTTCGTAATTTATCACTGGTTAAAATATCATATTTTATACGCTCAATCTCACCGTGAATTCTTAATGCGGGCTGCTGGCCGGAAGCCAGATGCAGATCCGAAGCGCCCTGCTCGTGCATCAGTTTAAAAAAAGCATCAATCTCAGCCATTGATATATCCTTATTTTTATCTCTACATTCTCTTGTTTCTTGTTTCCAGTTTCTTGCTCACGCCTGGTTAATAAATTTTATGGTGGCGTCGGCCTCGTCTGCCGCTTTATTTTCTTCTTTTGTCATTTCAAGCATTTTTGAATGGGAATCAAGCACAGAGCTAATCTGCATTTCAAGCTGAATCCTCTGGCGCTTGAGCTCAAGAATATCACTGTGAAGCTGGGAAAGTCTTTTGTGTGCTCTATTCAGCATTTTCTCTGCTTCAACTTCAGCATGGGCTATGACAGCCTGGGAAGATTTTTTAGCATTCTCCTTCATTTGATCCAGAACTTTCTGGGACTGGATCATGGCATTTTTCATGGAACTTTCTCTTTTTCTATATCCCTGATTCTCCAAATTCAGCCTGTGATTTTTTTCTTGAAGCGTGTGAATGGTATTATTCAGTCTGGCAAGTTCAGCAGTAATCTCTTCAAGAAAGATGTCTACCTCCTGCACATCAAACCCTCTGAATCTTGTTGTAAACTCTTTCTGCTGAACAACCAATGGTGTTATACCCATGATTAGAGTCCTTTCGTTTTGTACATTTTTTGTATTATGCTATTGTACGTGCCAGCCCGTGAAGGGTCTTCACTACAAATGTCTGAAGAAAAATAATAGCGAGAATTACAATCACAGGAGACAAATCAATCCCCCCAAAACTTACAGGAAGCCTTTTTCTGATTTGATAAAACACCGGTTCTGTAGCGGTATTGATAAATCTTACAATGGGGTTGTAAGGATCAGGGCTTACCCAGGACAAAACAGCTCCTGCAATAACGATCCACATATAGATACTAAGTACATAATCCAGAACAACGGCGATGGCTTCAAAAAAATTTGCAAATATGAGCATTTAAACGACCTTTTTTATATATTTTTATAATTTTCATCTCTCTTATAAACTATGAATAGTGCGAAAAGTCAAGTTTTTTTCAATATTTATTAAGAGGAGTCCGTTCGGATTGAAATTAAATTTTTATTTGGAATATCATATACTTAAATTTAAATATA
>CAYZCC010000015.1:0-13698 GCA_964476805.1 uncultured Desulfobacula sp. | reverse complement strand
TTTTAATATATGATATTCAACTTAACTTAAAATTACTTGTAAATAGAATGACAGACTGAAACTGCAAATCAATAAAATTTTCCAAAGGAACCAGTAAATGGGACAAATTAATTTAAAAGAGATAAAGGCCATCTCCTATGAAAAAGCAAAAATAGAAAAAGGGTATACAGATCGCTCCCTCCGTATTAATCTTGATAAAAATGATATCATTTTAAACCCCATTGAAGAGAGGATTAAAGAAAAATTTATCGGCGGAAAAGGGTATGATTTATGGCTGATGTGGAATGCCGTTTCCAAAGATACAAAATGGGATGACCCTGAAAATACAATCTGTATCTCTTCCGGACCCCTGGGCGGCACTCCAGGCTATCCAGGCGGCGGAAAAAGTATTGTAACCTCTATTTCACCTTTAACAGGAATTCCCATTGATTCCAATGTCGGCGGATATTTCGGGCCGTACAAAAAATTTTCTGGCTTTGATGTTCTTCAGATTGACGGCAAAGCAAAGGAAGAGAGTATCATTCTCATTGACGGAATTGAAAACACAATCAAAATATTTGAAGCAGAAAATCTTCCAGAAGACTCCTATGAACTCTCCAAAGTATTAACCCACTATTTTGATGAAAAAAAACCTGTAAATGTCTCAGTGGTCAGTGCAGGTCCAGGGGCCCAAAATACATTTTTTGGATGCCTGAACTTTTCATGGTGGGATGCCGGGCGTAAAAGAGTAAGGTATAAACAGGCCGGCCGGGGGGGTATTGGGACCGTGTTTGCCAATAAAAAAGTGAAAGCAGTTGTGGCACGATGCGGGGGTGTCACAATGGAATCAAACAGCCCTGCTGATCTGGATGCACTTAAAACAGTAACAAAATCCCATGCCAGGGAGATTAATGCGCTTGACCCCAAGCAGAATCGCATGGCGCTTGTAGGAACCACCCATATTGTACCCATCATGAATGATCATGACTGCCTGCCGGTTAATAATTTTAAATACGGCTCTCACCCGGAAGGAAAGCTCATTGGAGAAGAGGTGTTTGAATTGATTTTTGATAAAGGTTTTGACGGATGCTGGAGAGGCTGTGCTGTTGCCTGTTCCCATGGTGTAAAAGATTTCTCACCCTTTACAGGGCCTTACAGGGGTAAAAAAGTATTTGTTGACGGACCTGAATATGAGACTGCTGCAGGATGCGGTTCCAATCTTGGAATTTTTGATGCCCACACCATTCTTGAGATCAATTTTTACTGCGATGCCTATGGGATGGACACAATTTCCGTGGGAACTTCCATTGGATTTGTCATGGAGTGCTTTGAAAACAATCAGATTACCACTGAACATACCGGTGGGATGGATGTAAGTTTTGGAAACAGATTCAGTGCCCTTGAAATCATTCATCAGATGGCAAGAAATGAAGGATTTGGTTCCATTGTGGGCAAGGGTATCAGAAAGATGAAAGAGATTTTTGCAAAGGACTTTGGGTCAGACAAGGCCTTTATGCAGGATATTGGCATGGAATCCAAAGGACTTGAATTCTCTGAATATATTACCAAGGAATCCCTGGCACAGCAGGGCGGCTACGGTCTTGCCCTCAAAGGGCCCCAGCATGATGAAGCCTGGCTTATTTTCCTTGATATGGTTCATAATTTCATGCCAAGCCTTGAAGATAAAGCAGAAGCCCTTCACTGGTTTCCCATGTTTCGAACCTGGTTTGGCCTTTGCGGTCTTTGCAAACTGCCCTGGAATGACATTGTACCTGAAGATAACAATGATAATCCAGAGCCTGCAAAGGTTGTCAAACATATTGCGTGGTATGCAGACTTTTTCAGCGCAGTGACAGGTAAAAAAACTGATGGTGACGGTCTTATTGCCATGAGTGAGGCTGTTTATAATTTCCAGAGAGTTTTTAATCTTAAAATGGGATATGGAACCAGGGAGCATGATACGATCCCCTATAGAGCCATGGGGCCTGTAACCAAAGAGGAGTATCTGTCAAGACAGGAACGCTATGATAAACAGCTTAAAGAGAAATACAGCATGGATATCAGCGCCATGGACACAAAAGAAAAAATTGCTGCCTTAAGAGAGAAAAGAGAGGAGCAGTATGAACTGCTGACAGATGCCGTTTATGAACGCCGCGGATGGACAAACAATGGAATCCCGACTGTGAAGACAGTCAAACGTCTTGGGATTGATTTTCCTGAGGTTCTGGAAGTCTTGAAAAATAACGGTGTTGAATAACTGTTGCCAGCAGTTCTGGATGTAAAATAATGATAACAGTAGATGATAAGCCTGTGCAGTGGTCAAAGGATCTGACCATTGCACAGCTTTTAAAAACCCTTGATGATGTAAAGTTCTGTTCTGTTGTCCGCATGAACGGCAGGCTTGTTTCAAGCCCAAAATTTGAAACAACCCGAATTGCTGACAACTCAAAAATTCAACTGCTGCCCCTTGTTGCCGGGGGGTAGCATTGAGTGGCAAACGTCCTTCATTTTTTTTTAAGCCTTCTGATACAGAGAAAAAAACAGTGTTGTAAAGTGGACCCTCAATTTAACAAGACGCCTGGATAAGGCTGATAGATCTTTTTCGGATTTGATGTCTTTGGCAAGCTCTTTTGCCAGTGCTTCAAGTTTCTTGTCGTCCATGTGTGTGCTCATCCTTCTTATTAAGTTTTTGATAACTTATAGGATAATGAGCAGATACACAATTTAACTTACAGAACCTATAACCGATCAAGTTCAGCGGCTGCGTCAGCAGTCCGCTGGAACGCTTTGCTAAGTGTTTTTATTTTGTAATATACACTCAAGTATTTCATAAGCATTTAATGCCGCCCCACGTAGTAGCTGGTCGCCACTGACGAATAAATCTAAACCATATTTATCATAAATTAAATTGTATCTAATTCTGCCAACTTCAACTTCATTTTTATAAGTAGATGTTAGTGGCATTGGATAAACACTATTCGCAACATCATCACAGACTACCACGCCTTTCGTATTATTTAACAAATTATAAACCTCTGTTATATCATTAACTGGTTTTTTAAGTTTTAAGGTAATGCTTTCAGCGTGAGAACGCAAAACAGGAACCCTTACTGCTGTTGTTGATATTTTTATTGTGGGTGAGTTTAAAACTTTCTGTATTTCCCAGACAACTTTCATCTCTTCTTTGGTGTACCCGTTATTTTCAAATTTATCCACTTGAGGAACTACATTAAAAGCTAAATTATGATAGAAGTATTCACTCTTAGCATCTTTTTCGTAATCAGTAAAATTATTTACATTTGTTTTTAATTCATTTATTGCTGGCAGTCCTGCACCACTTGCCGCTTGATAAGTTGAAACAATCATATGTTCAATGCTATATCTGTTATGAAGCGGTGCAAGAACCACCAAGGCAATTGCAGAAGAGCAGTTAGGATTTGCAATTAGTTTTTCTCCAGCATAATTACAATCATTTACCGGTGGTACTAATAACGGCACATTTTCGTGGTAACGAAAAGCAGATGAGTTATCAATAACAAAAGATTTTTTTGCAATTTCTTCTGCATATTTCAAAGAAAATTCACCAGAAACACACAAAAAAACAACATCACATGCACTTGTTTCTTTAACAGAAAACTCTTCTACTAATATCTCTACCGCACCCACTTTAATTGTTTTTCCAGCAGAGTTAGATGAAGCATAACAACATAATTGATAATTGTTTTTATTGTGATCAACTAATATTTTTAAAAGCTCTAAACCAACTGCACCCGTTGCCCCTACAACGCCTATTTTCATATTTCCTCCTGAAGTTTATAATTGTTTATGCTGTTATATATCAACAACAATATTGCAAGCCAAATAAGAGAAAAAGAGATTATTTTATACAAACTTAAAGAGTTCATGTGCTTTGCAAGGGAGACAAAGGGCGAAGTACAATCCTGGCCGAACCGGTTATTGTTGACCTGCAGTCCCATATCGAACGTGTTAAAGCCTTGCATCTGCGAGACCTTGAAGAGGGTTTTAGGGAAAGAAAACACCATGTCATGGAGTCCGGTCTGCAAAAGGCTGTAAAAAGAGCTGCATATCGGGCCGGTATTGATAACGGGATTAATATCCGCGTGTTGCAGGAACTCATGGGGCATACGGATGTCAAGACCACTGAACGCTATACCCACGTAATGGATATTAATTTTCTTCGAAAAGAAATTTTTAAAATTATATTCTTCCATTTTCTTAAATATTTTCTTCCCATAAAAACCTTGTTAATCAATAGTCATTCTCATATGGAGCTGACCTGCGGGGTAATTATTGAGGGAAAAAGTTATAGGGTGAGAAAAGTAAAGGAATAATCACCAAAAGGTCGGTCGGTTGCCATGCCGGACCGGCTCATTTTTATCTATACATTTTTAAACCGGTCTCCTGGTGATATTTTCACGCCGGTGCTGACAGCAGACATTCATGTTGATTATTTAAATCCTGTTGAGCAGGGATTGATACGCATTGTTGATTTCAATAAATTTCTCCTTTGAACCGCCTTTGTCAGGATGGTGCTCATGGGCAAGTTTTCGGTAGATCCTTGCAAGAGAGGCTTTGTCCATGGTTTTTAACTCCTGCTTTGTAAGATTGAATATTTCAAGACTTCGGCTTTTATCTAAAAAATTTTTTGGGTTGCGAGGTGTATAGAAATGATGTCTGAACCTGAAATCATTATAAAACTCTTCCAGCAGAGTGGTGTGTCCATATTCATGATCAAAAAACATGAATGCATAACGATGCAGATATTCATGAAGAGATTTCTCTTTATGGAAGAATTCCTGGTTGATACGGCACAACTGCTGGATAAAATATTCATCCACCCTCTCCTGGTCTAAAACATGGGGCATTTTTTTTGCCATAAAACTCTGGAAGAATTCCTGGAGATTAAAAATAGTATATACATAAAATTTAAGATCCTGTACCCTTAAAAAAGATTCCTGGGCCATGAAGTACTGCTCCATTTCATCCCTGGATTTTCCCATAAAATTTTTGAACAAAACCTCTGGCATATTTTCCACAGAGCCCTGGTCCATATTTTTGAATTTCAAAAAATGTATACGCCTTTTATCCAGATTATTTATTGATTTTTCAAGACACGCTTTAGCCTTGTCATTAATCTCAATATTGATTCCAGAGCGGATCTTTGAAGATGGCCGGTTTCTGAAAGTCTCAACAGCCCTTTTGATATCCGGTCTTACCCATGGCCAGAACAGATCTTCCAGCATATCATAATCAAAATCAGCATCTGCTTTTTCAAGCGCACTCTCTACAACTTCGTCAATATAAAAAGCATTTCCACCGGGATAAATGATGAATTTTGAAGGGTCAGAACCCAGATCAAAAAGCTCCCTAAAGCTGAGTTCATTATTGAATAAAAATGACTCCCTTAAAGAATAACGCACTCTTTTATTAATATTTTTTAATGCAATATACATCACTTAATCCTTACTTAATCCTTGATAAAGAGCCTTTAGTTTTTCTGAATTTCAATCACTGCCCGGTTAATTCTTTTTAAAGATATATTCACGAAATGTGTTTGTCCTGCATGAAAAGCAACCTGTTGACTCTGCAATTACAGTTTTTTAAAACCCTTTTATTGGAAGCACCATAACCTATTATACACTTTGTGTCGCCCAAATTAAGAATGGTGTGATGCTCTTTTTCAGATTAAGAGAATCAAATAAAGTTAAAAGCGTTAAAAAAGAGGTCAAAATTTTGATAATAAACAAACAGAAAAGGCCCTGCGTTTCCTTTCTTGACACTCAGTGTGTTTTCAGTGTAATAGTTGGGTTTGTTAATAAGCAATTCGTATTAAAGGAGTTTAAATAAAAATGTTTGGTCTTGGAATGCCTGAAATTTTAATTATTCTTGCCCTTGCACTCATTGTTATCGGCCCCAAAAAACTGCCTGATCTTGCCAAAACACTTGGCCGTGCCATGGGAGAATTTAAACGATCTGCCCAGGATTTTAAACAGAGTCTTGATGTGGAAACCACTGTCAGGGATGTTACAGATAGTAAAGATATTTCAAAAAAAGAGGATAAAAACAACAACAAAACTTCACTGCCTGAAGAAAATTCTGACGCTCCGGATGATGATAAACAATCCACTTCTGCAAAATAACAGCAAATCCAGCGATAAATAAGATTAATTAAATATGAATGAAGAAGGAAAAAGCCCTTTTACAGAGCATTTGGGAGAATTGAGAGACCGGTTGGTCCGCTCTTTTATTGCGGTGGGCATCGGCTTTGCCGTGGCCTATTTTTTCAAAGAAAAACTGTTTGAATTTCTGACCGCTCCCCTTATTATTGCAATGGGCGAAAACGGTAATTCCCAGATGATTTTTACAGGGCTTCCTGAAGCCTTTTTCACTTATCTCAAAGTATCACTGCTTGCTGGAATTATTTTTGCGACTCCTGTAATTTTTTATGAATTCTGGATGTTTGTATCTCCCGGACTTTACAGAACAGAAAAAAAATATCTTATGCCCATTGTTTTACTTTCTGTTTTTTTCTTTATAATTGGCGCCTCTTTTGGATATTTCATTGTTTTTCCATACGGCTTTAAATTTTTCCTTGGATTTGCCACTCAAACCATCCATGCAATGCCCTCCATGAAGGAGTATCTCTCTTTTGCCTCAAAAATGCTTCTTGCCTTTGGATTTGTCTTTGAACTGCCTCTGGTTTTAACTTTTATGGCAAAGATGGGACTTGTTACAGTCCCTTTCCTGAAAAAGAATAGAAAATATGCTTTATTACTGTTTTTTGTGGGCGCTGCAATGATTACACCACCCGATGTTGTGACCCAGGTGATGATGGCTCTTCCTTTAATGATACTTTATGAAATTAGTATTATCGGTGCAAAAATTTTTGGAAAAAAGAAAAAGAGTGACAGTGATGATGACAGCAAAGAGAGTGATGGATCTGATGGACATGAAAACGAGTCGCAAAAAAATGATGAAAACCATGAGTGATATTGCAGTTTTTTCTATTGACTTTTAAGCGCTCCAGGGTTTAAAACCCATAGCGTATCATTAAAAAACAGACCGTATGGCTGATACTGCCAGAATAGATACAGCATAAATATAAAAAACCTTTATAGGAGCAAAATTGGTTATGAATAAAAAAATACTGACGCTGCTTTTGGCTGCTGGGATCTCTGTGCTTTTTTTCGCAACAGCTCTCTGTGCTGGAACTAAATTTCAGGATGAAATAACAATGGATTATAATAAATATCCAGAAAGATATTTTAAACAATCCAAACGTAATTTTATTGAATTCCCCCATGCTTTACATGCCATGGATTTTGAGCTTTCCTGTGAGCAGTGCCATCACATAGATCTTAAACTCGGGGATGAGGTTCAACCGTGTGCAGAATGCCATATAGAACTGACACCAACAAAAAAGAACAGAAAAAGTATTTTGCTGCTCAGGAATGCCTATCATGCAAGCTGCAGGAAGTGTCACAAAGAAGTCAACAAAGAAGCGGGTGATCCCCGCGGGTTGGATGAATTTGCACCACCGACTAACTGCAGTGAGTGTCATACAAGAGTGGATGAACAATAGATAAAAAATATTTAACGTACGTAAGGAATAAACTCGAATATGAATAAAAAGTTACTGACTCTGCTTATGGTTGTTGGAATGTCTGTCTTGTTTATTGCAACAGCTTTATTATATGCCGAGACTGAATTCCCCTATGAAATAACAATGGATTATAATCCATATGTGAAGCGGAAATATACCCCCCCGGAATATGAAGTTTATGTCTTTTCACATGAAGTCCACTATTTAGAGTATGAGATCTCATGTGGTGAATGTCACCATGACAAAGAGGGGAAACCCCTTGAAGACCTCAAGGAGGGAGACAGTGTCCAGCAGTGTGTGGAGTGCCATACAGAGCTTGAAAAGACTAAAGAGAACCGGAGAAGCATTATGCTGCTTGAAAATGCCATACATGGAAACTGCAAAGTCTGCCATAAAAAAATTAATATCGAGAATGGTGACCCAAAAGGGAGAAAAGGGCCTGCACCTGTTTCATGCAAAGAGTGTCATATAAGAGTTGAAAAATAATATCGATCCAAAAATATTTAAAATATAAAATTTAAAATCAAAATAAAATTTAAAATCAAAATAGAATTTAAAATCAAAAAGGGGGATTCTAATATAGAAGGCCTCTGAATGCGCGTGCTTTTCGAATGAGAGAGGGCGCCCAGGAGGGTGAGCCAAGTGCATGGATATGGGTATATGTGCCAAAGGTGTTGTTTTTAAAAAAACCGTCTTTTTTCTCAAGGATACCTTTTCCCCTCTCCATTTTAAATGCCATTTCATGCTCCTGATAATCAATACTTAAGATACTTGAATATCTGAACTCATGCCCCTTTAAAACTTCACCTTTTTTAAAAAAAGGGTTCTCATTAACCACTTCAACTTTAGTATATCCGTGGCCCTGGGGACGATTTGAAAACCCGAATTTTACTGGTAAAACAGCTGACATGGTAAACTCCTGATCCTGCAGGCATATACTCTCACCAAGGAATATGAGCCCTCCGCATTCTGCATAGATTGGCAGCCCCTGCTGTGACAGAGTTTTCAGGTTTTCTTTAAAACGATTGTTCCGGGCAAGCTGGGGTGCATGGGTTTCAGGGAAACCGCCTCCCATATATATGGCATGGACATCAGGAATGGTTGTCTCAATTAAAGGGCTGATAAAAACAATCTTGGCTCCCAGTTTTTTGAGTGCATCAATATTGTCAGGGTAGTAAAATTGGAAAGCTGAATCTTTTATAATTCCGATTGTCACTCTATGATGTGCTGACTGTTCCGGTTTATTTGCACCTTGCTGCACCGGCACCGGTTCCGGGTTCAGCTCAGAAACAGTAATCTGCTTTTGTTCGTCAGGCTCAATAACATACTCTCTATCCGTGACAACTTCATAGAGTTTTTGAAGATCAATACGCTCCTGTGCAATTTTTATAACTGAATCAATGGCCTCATGAGAAAAACCGTGTTCCTGGGAGGTGACAAGGCCCATATGTCTTTCAGGAAAATTCCTGGTTTTAAGTTTTGGAACAGATCCCAGCACAGGAATTTTACAAAATTTTTCAATATTCTGCTTAACCTTGCCTTCATGTCTTTTTCCTGCCACCTGGTTGAGGATGACACCGCAAATCCGGGTCGCAGGATCAAAGTTCATGCAGCCAAGAAGCAGAGCTGCCATTGTGCGGGTACTTTTAGTGCAGTCAAGAACAAGAAGTACGGGCAGGTTCAGAAGTTTTGCCAGTTCAGAAGTGGAAGTGGAACCATCTGTATCAATGCCGTCATAAAGCCCGCGGTTGCCTTCAATGACAGCGATATCACTGTTTTTTGAATTTTTTTGGAAAGATTTTGCAACAACAGAGGGTGTACACAGAAATGTATCAAGGTTGTAACAGGGATGACCGGCTGCCTTTGAAAGCCAGCCGGCGTCGATATAATCAGGTCCCTTTTTAAAGGGTGAGACCTTAATACCCATCTTATTCCATGCCCCTGTAATTCCAAGGGAGATAATTGTTTTGCCTGATCCTCCCCTAAGTCCGGCAATAACAACTCCCGGAACTTTTTTCTCACTTAGAAGCATGGGTGGATTTAAAAAATCTGAATCTTATTTTTCACCTTCAGATGCATGCTGTTTGCCGCCGCCCTTAAGGCCATACATGGTTGTACTTCCGGAAGACCAGTATTCAAGAACTTCATCCTGAATCATTTTGGTAATAACTTTTTTAATCATTCTGGGCTTGTCATCAGGAAAAATCTTTGAGAAATCGTTAAAATAAAATTTGGTTTTGGTCTTTGATTTCTTTGTCATCCAGTCAACCACAGCTTTAGTTGCAGCTTCTTTATCATTAAGAAGGTCACTCATTGTCATACTCCTTTGGAATTAAAAAACGCATTAGCCGGAGCAGATGAGTTTTCTGCTCCGGCTTAATGGTTTTAATGAACTATTTTTTAGTCTCAAATCCTGTTCAAATCCGCCCGTGGCAGTTTTTAGAATTTGAACTGTGCTGACTGACGCCAGCTCATGTATGCCTGCTGACGGAAGTCATCAATCAGATGATGTGTAAATTCAAGTTCGCATACATCAAAGAATTTTTCCCATCCAATTCTGTCTGCCCAGTCACCAAGACGTTCATACTTATTGGCACCATTTGAATAGGCATTCAGTATCTGGTTAATGGCTTTTGTCATGGATGGCCATCTTGGCATATCATTGGGAAGGAAACCGACAACAACCTTGGAGAATTTCGGGTCGGAAATTCTGTTGGAAACCTTACCACCTGCCATGAGAACAATGCCGTCACCCTCTGTATCCGCCAAAGGCATGGAGGGGCACATTGTATAGCAGTTACCGCAGTACATGCATCTTTCATCTTTAACAGCAACTGATTTCACCTCTTTACCATCGGCAAGTTTAACCTTGGATGGTTTAACTGCTGCTGTGGGACATGCTGCAACTGCAAGCGGGATTTCACACAGTTTGTCAAGATATTCATGGTCCAGCATGGGTGGTTTTCTGTGGTATCCGAGGATTGCAATATCAGAGCAGTGGACAGCACCGCACATATTAAGACAGCATGCCATGGAGACTCTCAACTGTGCAGGAAGTCTCATGTCCTGAAAATCATCAAACAGTTCATCCATGGTTGCCTTTACAGTACCAGAAGCATCCGTTGCCGGAGTGTGGCAGTGGATCCACCCCTGGGTATGAACAATATTGGTTACACCCGCACCGGTTCCGCCCACAGGGAATTTAAAGGAACCACCGGGAAATTTTCTGGAAGCCAGATCATTTTTAAGGGGTTCCACCTTATCTTTTGAATCCACCATAAATTCAATATTGTTACGGGTGGTAAAACGAAGATGCCCGTCACAGTGCTTGTCTGCAATGTCACAGATTTCATTTATATGGGTGGTACTCATGAGACGGCAGCCGCCGACTCTTACCGTGTATATTTCATCTCCTGATTCAGCAACATGAACAAGAACACCGGGTTCAAGGATTTCATGATGTGACCATTTGCCTTTGTTTTTGGCAATTACAGGAGGATAAAAGTCTTCATAACTTTTAGGACCCAGATCCGAGATCCTGTTCTCCATGGGTTTTTTTGGATTATATCCAGTTGAAATAAATGCCATTATAATTCTCCCTTTCTATCTTTGATGGTGTTTTCTGTATTCTTCAACATCACGTTCCCAGCCGCCTTCAACCTCATCCTCTTTCCAGAAGATATAGGGGTTGGTCCTTGGATATTGAACCTGCTGCGCTTGAGGCTCAATACCAGTGACTTCAAGAAGCTTCTGGAATCCTTGGCGCATGATCAATTCACCCACTCTTTCACGGTTTTTACCCTCTTCCATCCACCAGTCCCAGATCGGTTCAATAATATCGGTAATCTCTTCATAATCATTGTCAGGATTCACTTCTACAAATGGCGCAAGCAGGGTTCCCATCTGGGCACCGTCAAGGATAGGGGCCTTGGCACCGACAAGTACGGAGAGGCCCGTCTCTTTACCAATTTTAAGGGCTCTCGGCATGACATTAATACAGTGCATGCAACGGGTGCAGTTGGGGTTGTCAATAAAGAGTTTCTTATTTTCAAACTTCATACATTTTGTGGGACATAAAGAGAGAACCTCTTTTTCCAGATCAAATGGACCCCAGTCTCTGCTGCCTTTAAAAGCGCCGGCATTGGCAGGATATCCAGGATCATTTTCAACATACTTATTAACGGCATCCTGATCAATTCTGATATCATCTTTCCATGTACCGATAAAAGAGAGATCTGAACGTGCAATGGAAGCCACGCAGCCGTTGGCACAGCCGTCAAATTTAAACTTGAATTTATAGGGGAATGCAGGACGGTGAAGTTCATCCTGATATTCATTGGTCAGAAAGTGGACCAGTGCATTGGTATCATAGCAGGCGTATTCACATCTTGACTGCCCGAGGCAGTCAGCAGGGGTTCTAAGACATGAGCCGGATCCGCCAAGGTCCTGACCCAGGTCATGGGTCAATGTCCAGAAGACCTCTTCTATCTGGGGAGTTGTGGTGCCAAGGAAAATGATATCACCGGTTGCACCATGCATGTTGGTCACACCAGAGCCCCTGAAATTCCAAAGTTCTGCAAGTTTTCTTAAGTAATCAGTTTTATAGTATTTACCAGCAGGTTGCGCGACACGCATTGTATGGAAATGCTCTACGCCGGGGAAATTACCGGGCTGGTCACAATATCTGCCGATAACACCACCACCATAACCGAAAACACCGACAATTCCGCCGTGTTTCCAGTGGGTTCTACCATGTTTGTAAGAGAGCTCCAGAACACCGAGAAGATCGTCAACACAATCTGTGGGAATCTGGAATTCAACACCCTCTTCATTTTTAGCCCTGACTTCTGCCTGTTGTTTCAGGTCAGAGACAAAGCTTGGCCATGGACCGGATTCCAGCTGATCCAATAAAGGAGTTTCATGCTTAGCCATTTACTTACCTCCGCTAATAATTAAAATTACAATACAATAATGAAATAGTTATCTAAACTTTTCATTCAATAATCTAAATTTTTATTGCTCTATAACACTGTAAACCCTTATACCGCCGTACAATAGGAACAGCTTGAACAAACTAATATTGTTGTGTATAAGACTTATCTGTGTTCATGTCAATAAAAAAGGTTATTTCCCCATATTTTTGAAAAGGGTTTTAAAGTTGTCTGAGTGAGGTTCAAGAGTATCCTGATCATGATTTGAAAGTTGAAAAAAATTCAGGTTTTAAAGACGACTGAACCCCTGCATTTCGGTGGGGAGCCAACTCATCCTTAAGCGCCTTTGCAACCTCAAATCCAAATTTTTCAGCCTTGTCACAATGTTCAATTGCCTTATCAAACTCTCTGTTTTCAAGGTATGCAACCGCAAGATTGTTATGGGCAATAGGGAATTCAGGCTGTATTTCAACAGCCTCAAGATTTGCTTTGATACCCTCTTTTATAAGTCCTTTCATAAAATAAGCGGTACCCAGTGTTGTATATGCCTGTACAAAATTTTTATTATGAATAATGGCTTTTTTAAGGTTTTTAATGGCTTTATCCATCTTCTCTTCATCTTCCTTTGGATCTTTGCCATCAATCAGTTGGAGAAGAACAAATGCCATGTTGCCATACCCTTCGGCAAATCCAGCCCTTGCTTTTACAGCACGCTGGTTGTATCTGTAACACCCTTCAAGATCTTTTCTCTGAAGACATATCCCCCCCAGAAGAACATATGCTTCAGCAAGGGTAGGGCTGCAGTCAATGGCTTCATGCAGCTCATTTTCAGCCGCTGCATACTCCTGTTTCCCCATATAGGCCACAGCAAGATTATAATGGGTGGTTCCGCACGCCTCATTCTGGAGAAGCGCATTTTTCAGTTTTGCAATATGTTCGTCTGCATCTTTTGACAGGTTTTTGTCCTGATTAACATCTGTCATGTTTTATATCCTTATTATATGTTTTATCTAAATATTTGTCATAAAATTTTTTGTGATCTTTTTTTTAAAAAACAGTATAACAAATATGCCGTTTCCTTTATATAAATTTTTTTTTATCTTTCAATTAAGATGAACCTGTAAAAAGTCCGATTTTGGCAATTTTTGGGTCGTAACATACTGA
>CAYZCC010000014.1:16023-21431 GCA_964476805.1 uncultured Desulfobacula sp. | reverse complement strand
GGCAACGTCGCTATATATAATTTCAGTATGTTACGACCCAAAAATTGCCAAAATCGGACTTTTTACAGGTTCATCAAGATTTGATGTCTCTTCATTTTTTCCACAAACACCTTTTACTGTACATCCCTGGTTTTTAGCAGTTTCCTGACATTGAAAACAAAACATCTTGATTTCTCCTTCTGTTACGGTTAATGAACAATTAAACTTTTTAATTAATCTTTACATCCTGGCCTGAACTTATTATAAAAAAAAATATAAATCCTTGATCTATATCAAGTAAAAGAAACTTTTTTGATTTTTTTTTGCAGCTTAAAATTAATTTGAACTTATGAAGATGTAACAACAGGAAATTATATATTATTGAAAAAATAAAAACAATTCCCCTTTTTTCAGGGCTTTCAGATGAATATCTTGAAAAAATAGACGCTATCTCCACAACTTTGCAGTTTAAAAAAGGTGCGGTCATATTCCACGAAGGAGACAAGGCAAATGGTTTTTATATGGTCGCAAAAGGGAAAATAAAAGTTTTTAAACTCTCCTATGAAGGCAAAGAGCAGATTCTTCATGTTTACGGCCCGGGGAATGCTTTTGGTGAAGTACCCGTCTATAAGGGAAAAAATTTTCCTGCCTCTTCAATGGCCCTTGAGAAATCAGAAATTATTTTTCTTCCAAGAGATAAATTTGTGGATATGATCACTCAGACTCCAGGGCTTGGTATGAATCTTCTGGCTGATCTCTCCAGGAGGCTCAGAGAATTTACAATACAAATTGAGAATTTAAGTTTTAAAAAGGTGCCGGCAAGACTTGCAGCCTATATTCTTACACTCTCCCAGGAGCAGCAGAATGAGAAACAGGTGACCCTTCCCATATCAAAGGCACAATTGTCAAACTTGATAGGAACAGCCCCTGAAACTGTTTCCAGAATTTTAAAAAAAATGATGGATTCTTCATATATAAAGGTTGAAACCAAAACAATTTTAATCGAAGATTATGAAGGATTGCTTGAATTGTCTGATTCAGGGAATCTTACTTAAATTTTGACACACAACTTTATATGAGTCCCCGACTGAAAATCGCAAATTTGCTCAATTACGGCGTTGGGAAAAAATTTAAAAAAAAAGAGCGAAATATTTATGAAAATATATCAATATCCTTCTAAAGATGCAGAAAAAAGAGTGCAGGATACCATTGAAAGGGGGCTTGGATTTTCAAAAGAAGATTATGAAAATGTAGAGACCATCCTTGAAAATGTTAGAGCCGGTGGAGATGAAGCCCTTGTTGAATACACAAACAGGTTTGATTCCAAAAAGGTTACGCTTGATTCTCTAAAGGTCAGCCAAGAAGAGTTTGACCAGGCTTTTAAAAAAGTGGATGCCTCTTTTTTAAAAGCGCTTGAAAACTCTGTAAGCCAGGTGACAACTTTCCATGAAAAACAGAAGAGAGATTCATGGATTGATACACCAAGAAACGGTGTCATGACAGGACAACTTGTAAAACCTGTAAAAGCAGCCGGCGTATATGTTCCTGGAGCAAAAGGAGGGAAAACCCCTCTTGTATCATCGGTTTTAATGGGGGGCATACCTGCAAGGACAGCAGGAGTTAAATCCATTAGCCTGATGACGCCTCCCATGGGAAACGGTGAAATCAGCCCCCACATTCTTGTGGCCGCTCAAAAAATTGGAATTGAAACTGTTTTCAAAGCTGGAAGTGCCTGGGCGATTGCTGCACTGGCCTACGGGACAAAACAGATTCCAAAGGTGGATGTGATTGTGGGACCGGGGAATATCTATGTCACACTTGCAAAAAAAATTGTCTCCGGCAGTGTTGGGATTGACATGACAGCAGGTCCCAGTGAGATACTGATCATTGCAGATAAAGAGGCCCATCCGGAATTTATTGCAGCAGATTTACTCTCCCAGGCAGAGCATGATATCATGGCTTCTTCCATACTTGTCACAGATTCACAACGCCTTGCTGAAAATACTTTAGCTGCACTTGAAAAACAGATTGAAAAGCTTTCAAGAAAAGATATAGCAAAAAAATCCATTGAAACTTTCGGTGCTGTCATGAAAGTACCGGATATTAAAACAGCAATTGAACTCTCCAACCGACTGGCACCTGAGCATCTTGAATTAATAGTCAGGAAGCCTTTTGAATACATTGACCAGATAGAGAATGCAGGTGCGCTGTTTCTAGGCGCCTATACCCCTGAACCCATTGGAGATTATATTGCAGGCCCCAACCATGTCCTGCCAACTGCAGGGACAGCCAGGTTTTCTTCGGCACTGAGTGTTGACAATTTTATAAAAACAACCAGTTTGATTCATTACTCTGAAGATGCTTTTAAAAAAGAAGCAGACCATGTCATCAAGCTTGCTGAAATTGAAGGTTTGACTGCCCATGCCAACTGCATGAAAATCAGGCAACAGTTTAGTTAGTGCCTTGGGTATGTCAGGTTTTTGTCAGACACCGGTAACACATTGAACCCCCTGATTTAAAAAATATATTCAACGATATTGTCAAAAGAGCGCCTGTGCCTTTCAGACTGCTCGTTGGCTCTATAACCCAGTGCAGTTATTACAGACACCTCATACATATCTCTATCTATATTTAGAACTTTTTCAACTCCATCCTTTTCAAAACCCTCAATGGGGCAGGAGTCAATCCCTTCTGAAGCAGCTGTTGTCATAATGTTTGCAAGTGCGATGTAACACTGTTTGGAAACCCATGCATAGGGAGTCATTCTTGGATAAACTTCACTCTCCATATGGGTTTTATATTTTTCAATATATGCTTTTGCTGCCTCATCAGAAAGGCCCCGTCTTTTAAAATTCTGTGTGACATATTCACTGGATGGAACAGTCAGACCGGGCTTGGCCAGAATCACAATGACATGACTTGCCTGGGTAATCTGGGGTTGATTCCAGCAGAAAGGTCTGAGTTCTTTTTTAACATCATCAGAACGGATCACCAGGAATTTCCACGCTTCCATCCCAAAAGATGAGGGTGACATATGGGCTGCTGTCATTATTAAATCCATGGAAGATTTTTCAATTTTCCTATCTGGAACAAACTGCTTACAGGCATGACGGAAATTGAGTGCTTTAATTACAGGATTCATTATCTTCCTCATGAAACAGGGGCAGCAGTTTGAGTAATACTGCTGCCCGAATTTATAGGCTTATTTATTCCTCTTTTGAAAAAACTCCTTTGTCTGCATCGCAGATTGGGCAGCTCCAGTCATCAGGAAGGTCATCAAAACTTGTTCCAGGGTCAACATCATTGTCAGGATCGCCCTCTGCAGGATCGTAAACATAGCCGCAAAGATTGCATACATATTTGTCCATACTAAATCTCCTTAAATTTCAAATTGTTATTAATAATACTTTCCTGTTCCCCTAAACTAAATTTTGATTATAAATAAAAATTACACCCATTGCAATGGGCTTTTGCAATAAATTTACAGTGGGAAAAAATATTTTTCATGTTGACTGAAACTCTGATTTTAAAGTACATATATCGGTTGTGTTAATTGATAGATATAAATTTTAATTTAAAGAAAAAACAATGCAGACCATTAGAGGATTCAGAGATATACTGCCTGAACATATTGCTTTGTGGCAAAGAGTGGAAAAAGAAGCGGTCAGCTTATTTGAATCATTTGGATTTAAAGAGATCAGAATTCCAGTTTTAGAAAAAACCGAATTATTTGCAAGAAGTATTGGTGAGGCGACAGATATTGTTGAAAAAGAGATGTACACCTTTGCAGACAGAAAAGGGGATAAACTTACCCTGAGGCCGGAAGCAACAGCATCCATTGTCAGATCTTATATTCAGCATAAGATGTATGCCACAGACCCTGTTAGAAAATTTTTCATGACCGGCCCCATGTTCAGGCGGGAAAGACCACAAAAAGGAAGATACCGCCAGTTTTATCAAATTGATGCAGAAGTTTTCGGGGTTGAATCAGGTTTTATCGACAGCCAGTTAATTTATCTTTTAAATGAACTGTTTAAACGGCTTGGCCTGACAGGGCTTTCGGCCCATATCAATTCCCTTGGATGCCCAAAATGCAGGCCGTCTTTTCAAAAAACACTTTTAGAATTTCTTCAATCAAAAAAAAAGAAACTTTGTGACAACTGTCTGAGAAGGATTGATAAAAACCCTTTAAGAATTCTTGACTGCAAAGGGCGGGAGTGTAAAGAAGCCATCAAGGACGTTCCGGCAACCCTCAATCATCTTTGCGGAGAGTGTTCAGAACACTTTGCACTGGTAAAAGCAACTCTTGAAGAGCAGGGTGTTGATTTTACAGTGGATAAGACTCTGGTGAGAGGACTTGATTATTATACAAGAACGGCCTGGGAGATTTTGACCACCTCGCTGGGTGCACAGAATGCTGTTGCAGGCGGCGGCAGGTATGATGGTCTTGTCAAAGAGCTTGGAGGTCCTGACACCCCTGCAATTGGATTCGCAATTGGATTTGACCGGCTTGTTGAAGTGATGGAACAAATGGATCAAAACATATTGGAAGAAACTCCGGATCTGTTTATTCTGTCACTGGGTGATGCTGCCGCCAAAAAAGGATATCTGTGGTTATGCGAGTTAAATCAGGCAGGGATTAAAACTGAAATGGATTACAGGGGAAAAAGTCTCAAAGCCCTTATGAAAAGAGCCAATAAGTTCAAGGCCCGCTATGTGCTGATTGTCGGTGAAAACGAAATCAGCCAGAATGCTGCTATTTTACGAAATATGAATACAAAAGATCAGGTCCCCATTGATATGGACACCCTGGTCCCGGAACTGATTAAAACAATAAACGGGTTAAGATATTAAATAACATAGAGGATTGACTACGTGACTGATTTACTGGGAAATTTAAAAAGAACACACAACTGCTGCCAGTTAAGGGATTCAGATATTGATCAAAAAGTGGTTTTAATGGGGTGGGTGCAGCACCGCCGTGATCATGGCGGAGTTATTTTCATTGATTTAAGGGATAGAGAGGGGATCACACAGGTTGTCTTTAACCCTGAATTTGCTGAAGATGCTCATAAAAAAGCTCAGGAGATCAGAAATGAATATGTCCTCGGTATAAAAGGCAAAGTGATTGCAAGACCTGCTGATATGTTAAATAAAAATATGAAGACAGGTGTCATTGAAGTGATGGTAGATGAACTCTATATCTTTTCCAGAGCAAAAACACCTGCATTTCAAATTGAAGACCGCATCGTAGCTTCTGAAACCATCCGTCTGCAGCACCGCTACCTCGATTTAAGACGGTCACAGCTCAAAAATAATATTCTGGCCAGACATAAAGCCACCATGGCCATAAGAAATTATCTTGATGATAATGGATTTATTGATATTGAAACCCCTTTTTTAACCAAAAGCACCCCGGAAGGTGCAAG
>CAYZCC010000014.1:6188-16013 GCA_964476805.1 uncultured Desulfobacula sp. | reverse complement strand
ATTATCTTGTTCCATCCCGGATCAATCAGGGGAATTTTTATGCACTGCCCCAGTCTCCCCAGCTTTTTAAGCAGCTTTTAATGATATCTGGTTTTGACAGATATTATCAGGTTGTAAGATGTTTCAGGGATGAAGATTTGAGGGCTGACCGTCAGCCCGAGTTTACACAGATTGACATGGAACTCTCCTTTGTTGATGAAAAACAGATTATGGAGATATCTGAAGGTCTTATTGCAGCCATCTTCAAAAAAGTTCTGGATATTGATCTGGACATCCCTTTTGTCCAACTTACCTATGATGAAGCCATGACAAGATTTGGTCTGGACAGACCTGATATGCGCTTCGGCCTGGAACTGTCTGATATTTCCGATATTGTAAAAGATACGGGTTTTAAAGTGTTTGCCACTGTTGTAAAAAATGGGGGTCTTGTTAAAGCCATTAATGCAAAAGGGTGTGCCACTTTTACAAGAAAAGAGATTGATGACCTGACTGATTTTGCAGCCGTTTATAAAGCAAAAGGCCTTGCATGGATCAAAATCAGGGAGGATGCATCATGGCAGTCACCCATAGCAAAGTTTTTCAATGATGATGAAAAAAAAGAATTAAAAGAGCGGCTTGATATGGCGCCGGGCGATATTATTTTCTTTGTGGCAGACAAACCGAAAATAACCAACGAAGCCCTTGGACAATTGAGAAATGAACTGGCAAGGCAGCTGGATTTGATTGATGAAAACAGTTATGAATTTACATGGGTAACCCACTTTCCTCTGCTTGATTATGATGAGACAGAAAAGCGTTTTCAGGCTTTGCATCACCCTTTTACAGCACCTCTGGAAGAAGATATTGAAAAACTGAAGAGAGATCCTCTTACCGTTAAGTCAAGGGCCTACGATCTGGTGCTGAACGGAATTGAAATAGGGGGCGGCAGTATCCGTATTCATAATTCAGATCTCCAGGGAAAAGTTTTAGAATCTCTTGGAATTGATGAAAAGAAAGCAGGAGAAAAATTTGGATTTCTTCTTGAAGCACTGGAATCAGGTGCCCCTCCCCATGGCGGTATCGCTTTTGGGCTGGACAGGCTTATCATGCTCCTTTGCAAAGAGGATTCCATAAGAAATGTCATTGCCTTTCCAAAAACACAAAAAGCCACCTGTCCTTTAACAGAAGCACCATCAAAGACCTCAAACGCACAGCTTCAGGAACTGGGGATAAAGATAACGAAAATGGAGGAGTAATCTGCAGATAAGAGGCAGACACTATTTATGGCTTAATCTCTCTTTGTCATATCTTTTTCAGTAATTGTTTTATTTTTGCCATGCTTCTTTGAAAAATAGAGTGCTTTGTCCGCTCTGTCAATCAGTGATTCCATGGGTTCATTTTTTTTATATTGCGCCACTCCCAGGGAGATGGTGATGTTGCCAATATCCTTTTTTGAATTTTTAGTGACCCACCGCAACTCCATGAGATCTTTTCGTATATGTTCTGCAAGGTGATATGCGCCCTGCAGATCTGTTCTGGGCAGGATCATTATGAACTCGTCTCCACCGTATCGGGCGGCAGTGTCCTGCCCTTTGATATGTTCTTTTATCTGTTGTCCCAATATTTTAAGAACATTATCGCCGATCAGGTGACCATAGGTGTCATTAATCTCTTTAAAATGATCAATATCAAACATGACTATAGAAAGCACATTGTTATTTCTCTTTGCAAACTCCATAGCATCTGACATGGCTTCATCAAAACCCCTCCGGTTTAACAAACCCGTCAGTATATCTATTTTGGCCTCCCGCGTAATATCTGACAACTCATCCAGCAGCGTTTTGAGTTCTGTTGAAGCTTCACTGAATTTTCTATTCAGGTCATGGCTTGATTCGACTATTGATTTTGTCTCATGAACAATTTTTTCTGCAATGGTTGAAATTGAATTCATGGAATCAGAATGACTCAACTCAGCAATATATTTTTCAATAGTATGCCCCTGATGATCCATTTGATCGCCGGATTCAAGAAGATATTGTGTAATTTCAGAAAAAATCCCCTGGTACTCATTTGTCTTTTTTTCAACCAGGGTTACCTGGCTGTTTGCCAGGTAATGCTTAAAAAGGTTTAAAATCATTTCATAGGTAATATTCACCTTGTCATCTTCTAATTTATTGATTTTATGAGACAGATTTTCATTATGTCCTGTTACATATTCATACCACAATGCATAGGCAATGGGGTTATACGGCAGATTATGTTTTGAAATGTGTTTTAAAACCATCCGCAGATAACTGCCTGACTCTTTGATGGATTCTGTATAGAGATTATCTAACATATATTCACCTTATTTAGTTAGTGCCGGACCGAAAACCGCTCATTTGCCCAATTATGGCATCGGGAAAAAATTTGTTTCTGCCCTTCAGGGTATCAGGTTTTCGGTCAGACACCGGTTAAAAATAACACTCCCTGTTAAACTATTTTTAATATCCTGCATTTCAAGGCTTTTGCCGGCATTTCTATTTCAGTAAAACTTTCATGCAAATCTAACTTATCCATACATATCATCACAAATAACACTTGAAAAGAGTTATTAAAAAATTTATTGAAATGACAGGTGATTTAAAGTTAATGAATATCACACAATATGGGCAAATAAAATAGAACACAATAATAGGAGCTGACATGTCAACTGACACGCCAACAAGAGATGATGCATTCAGGTTACTGAAAAAATACAATAAAAAAGAGGGGCTGATTCGCCATGCCCTAGCCGTTGAATCGGTTATGGCACATTTTGCCAGGCGATTCAATGAAGATGAAGAGAAATGGAAAATCATCGGTCTGGAAAAAATTATACTCTGGTTCTTTTTACCTGAAGAATGGGTGTGTTAAAAACCAGGGCGGATACATTATCATCTCTTTTAACTTTAAGTTCAAGACTCTCTTTATCAATCTCAAAATAATTTGAAATCACTGTAATAATATCTTTTTGAAGATTAGTGAGTGTCGTATCGTTCACTTCAAGTTTATCATAAATCAAAGAGAGCTGAAGTCTTTTTTTGGCAGTATCTTTACTGGCTTTTTGTCCGGTGAATTTTTTCAATAATCTGCTTAACATTTGATACTCCTTTGATACTCCTTTGATACTCCTTATTTTTTACGCCCAAAAGTTTTGCCGATTTTACCCCATAAACTGGTTCTCATTGCCGGGGCTATTATGGGTAAGTCTTCTTCCCCATTAATTCTTCTGGCAATACGTTTGAATGCCTGACCTGCCTTTGATTCATTTTGCAATACAAGAGGCGTCCCTGTATTGGAAGCGATCAATACGTGTTCATCCATGGGAACAAGACCGGCAAGATCAATGGAGAGCACTTCAAGAACATCTTCGTGACTCAGCATTTCACCCCGTTCCACCCTTTCAGGTTCAATCCTGTTCACAAGCAGTTTTGGATTGAGTGATTTTGAATATAGAATCCCGATGACTCTATCTGCATCCCTTACAGCAGACACATCTGGAGTACATACAACGACTGCTTCATTGGCGGCGACGATTGAATTTTCAAACCCCTTTTCAATGCCAGCCGGAGAATCCATAATAATAAAATCAAACTCTTTTTTGAGCTGTTCTGCAACCCGCTCAATACCTGCAGCTGTTAAAACATCTTTATTATCACTTTGCGAAGCAGGGATCAGGAAAAGATTTTCTATCCTTCTGTCTCGTATGGCTGCCTGGCTGATTTTACATCTTCCATGGACCACATCAACAATATTAAACACGATTCTGTTTTCAAGTCCCATTACAACATCAAGATTTCTCAATCCAATGTCCATATCAACGATGGCAACTCTTTTGCCCTCAAGAGCCAGGGCGGCACCGATGGCAGAGGTCGCCGTTGTTTTTCCGACACCGCCTTTACCAGAGGTTATTACAATAATTTTACCTTCCAAATGACACCTCTATCTATCTGATTAATGATTCACTATCTGATGAATGATTCATTTATATTATATTGTTTCCGGCCATGGCATTTTCCGAAAAGGATTTGCCTTCATATAATCCTTTACCATAATTCCACCCTCTTCAACACATGCATATTCAGGCTTTGCAATAAACTCCTCTTCTATGCCGGCAGCAGCAACTGACCCTATCTGGACATAAGTGGGTCTGAATTCAAGGGCAAAAATAATAGAGGTATCATTATCAGGGCATCCGGCATAAACTTTGCCAGAGAGTTTGCCAAGGACAATGACATCGCCTCCAGCACTTATTTCAGCTCCCGGATTTACATCCCCTGTAATGATAACATGCCGTCTTGATTCAACTTTCTGACCCGATCGCACCCTGCCCCTCAGCATAAGCACATCACTTTTATGATGCTTCCAGCTTTTTGAGACATCACGCTGACGAATCCTCTCTGTTGGAATTGATCTTTTTTCAGGAGGTGTGGATACTTTTGCAACTTCAAACTGACTCTTTAGATATGATTTTATATTTTCTATTAATCCATCATGGCCTTTGGCATCACCCACATCAATGACAACACTTGAGCTGATTACAAGATGTTTTAAATTTTTAAACAGTTTATTGATTTCTGATTTTATGACATCTTCAGAGTGGAGAGGATCAAGTGTAATCCAGAAACCATCACCCACCCCTTTTAGCTTAACAGGTACAGAACTATCAAAGTTAATCATTTTTTTTTGTTTAAACCCAAACTTACAACTCCAAAATTTCCCTTAATTTGTGGGAGAAATCAATAATTCTATCCTGCGCACCTGTGAAAAGCAATAAATAATTTTATTTTTTTAACTTTCTTTAGATAAAGGGATCCTGGTTTTTCTGTTGCACTAAAAATCTAATACTGATACAAAGCGTGAAGCAAAGGGAATTTATGTCATTAGTAAAATTTACCAGTCGGAAATATAAATCAGATTAAAGATCTCATGGGAAAGATAGACTTCATCCATGCCCGTGTTGGAAGCTGACAGGACAAATGGTGAAAAGCTTTAAAAAAACAACATTTTCCATTCAACACAACTCAGGAATTTCATCCATACATGTAGGAGAAAAACTGAAAAATCTTGAACAATACCTGCCTTCCACACAGGTTATAGTAATAACAGATGAGACTGTTAAAAACTGTTATCAAAAAGAGTTCCCCGATGTACCCACCATCACCATTGGAACAGGTGAAAAAATTAAAACCCTTGCAACTGTTGAAACCATTTTAAAAAAACTTGTTCACTACGCCTGCGACCGCTCAAGTTTTATTGTGGGGATCGGAGGCGGTATTGTTTGTGATATTGCCGGATTTGCAGCTTCTGTTTTTTTACGGGGGGTCCACTTTGGGTTTGTATCCACCTCTTTATTATCCCAGGTCGATGCCAGTGTTGGGGGGAAAAATGGTGTAAATCTTGACTCATACAAAAACATGGTTGGCATTTTTAATCAGCCTGAATTTGTAATATGTGACATCAATCTTTTAAATACTCTTCCTGCAGACCAGATCTCAAACGGGCTTGCTGAGATTGTAAAACATGCACTCATTTTTGATAAAAACCTGTTTGAGTTTATTGAACAAAATTTTAGAAAAGCCCTTAATCTTGATTATGATACAATTTTTAAGCTTGTTTCTGATTCTGTGAGAATAAAATCTGAAATAGTGCAGAGAGATGAAAAAGAGTCTGGTGAAAGAAGAAAACTGAATTTTGGACACACCATTGGCCATGCCATTGAGAAACTTGGCAAAAGAGGGCATGGCAGTGCTGTCTCCATCGGCATGGTTGCAGCCGCTAAATTTTCACAGCAAAAGCGTTTGATAACCCCCACAGATGTAAAGCAGATCATTGATATTCTAACGCACCTTAACCTTCCTGCAGACCTTGAATATCGTGCAGAAGATATCATCAATGCGGCTGCAAAAGATAAAAAAAAAGAGGGGCGCCATCTTTTTTATGTTTTCCTTGAAAAAATCGGGAAAGCAAGGGTTGAAAAAATAAGTTTTAATGAAATGAGCACATTGATAAAATCAATATTGTAATTTTTTTTATTTCGATCCTGTTTTTAAGAAGTTTTAATTTTTCAGGAGTATTATATGGCCATAGAGATAGAGAGAAAATTCCTTCTTAAAAATGATCGCTGGCGGCACCTTGCAGAGGGATTATATTACCGCCAGGGATATTTGAACTCTTCAGGGCAGCGAACCGTTCGTGTCCGAACCGTTAATGAAAAAGGATTTTTAACGGTCAAGGGCATTTCACATGGTGCCGCACACCTTGAATTTGAATATGAAATTCCAAAAGATGACTGCCATATTATGCTGGAAGATCTTGCTGAAAAACCTGTTATAGAAAAAAAACGTTATAAGATTGATTATAAGGGGCTTGTGTGGGAAATCGATGAGTTTTTTGGAGAAAACAGGGGGTTGCTTATTGCTGAAGTGGAACTTGAATCAGAAGATCAGGAATTTGAAATCCCGGAATGGATAGGCAAAGAGGTGACAGGTGATCCCAGGTTTTATAATTCAAATTTAGTAAAAACCCCCTATACAAAATGGTAACGAGACAAAATAAATTTCCCTTGTTTTTGTGTTTTTTGTGACAAAACATCCATCAAGAGCAATTCAGTATAATTGAAAGCCGTATCTGGCATAGATCGAGAGGCTCTAAAAAATCTTTTTTCTCCTTGACACGTAGTTATATTATAGCTTATAAATAGTTACATTGTATTAAATAGCATGATAATATATCTGCCCGGAGCAGTCAGGCAGCATCCCAGGTTATTTAAAAATATATAAAAGATGCCATGGGAAAAAGTCACATGAAAGGAAAAGAAGATGAGGTATGCAGAAACAGGGTTTAATCTCGAGGTTGATCTTTCTCGCGGAAATATTGAGAAGGTCGCAACTGACTCAAAAGATACCGAGCTCTATCTCGGGGGTCTGGGCACCAACACCAAGATATTCTGGGACAGAGTTTCTCCTGAAGTGGATGCCTTCTCTCCTGAAAATCTTTTAATATTTGGTACCGGACTTTTATGCGGCACCCCTGCAACCGGCTGTAATCGAACCATTGTCAGTACGATTTCACCCCAGACAAAGTTGATGGCATTTTCAATGATGGGTGGATACTGGGCGCCTGAATTAAAATATGCAGGCTATGATAAGGTGATTCTTCGCGGTAAATCTGAAAACCTGGTTTATCTCTGGATAAACAATGACACGGTGGAAATACGTGATGCATCCCATCTACAGGGTCAAGGTGCCATTGAGACAGCAGAAGTGATCCGCAAAGAGCTGAAACAGCCAAAAGCCCAAGTGTCTGCAATCGGACTGGCCGGTGAGAACAGGGTCTTTTACGCCTCTGTGGAACAGGGCAGATCCAGTGCAAGCAGGGGCGGCATCGGCGCGGTCATGGGAGATAAAAAGATAAAAGCCATTGCGGTCAGGGGAACCAAAGATATCCATATTTCCAACCCCGAAGAGTTTATGAGGCTTTGTGATGAAGTAATGGATTATATCAAATGGCGGGAAGATCATCCGATTCCCGGAGTCATACCCATTCTCGCCATCCTTGGATCCCCCCAGGAGATGGCCATACATGATGAAAAATGGCATACTGAAAATTTCTCATGGGGGAATGCCCGCATCCGGCGAAAAGGGTTCTGGACAGATGAGGTTTCAGATGAGTGGCTGGAGACAATGAATAAGGCCAGAACAAGGCTGATCTCCTGCTACAACTGCTCCCTTGCCTGCGGCGCAACCATCTCCATGCCAGGTCTCTCCACATATATGATGAAATGTTTTACAAAACTCACCTATACAATGGCCGCCTACTCAAATCTGGAATTTGGTCTGACAATTGCCCAGAAAGCGACAGAGTATGGTGTGGACGGTTATTCAGCACCCCAGACCATGGCTTTTGCCCTTGAGCTTCTTGAGGCGGGTATTTTGACTGATAAGGATTTTCCAGATATGCCCGAAGAGAACGAAGGAAGATTTTTCTATCTGCTTGATAAAATTGTCAGGCGGGAAGGCATTGGTGATATCCTGGCAGACGGCACCTACTGGGCATCAAAGAGAATCGGCAATCGTGCGGAGGAATATGCCCACAATAATATTAAAAAATCAGAGCAGCTGCCCCTTAAGCTTTCCATGCTCAATCCCATCTATTTTCTGATGTACTGCACAGGGGAAAAGATGAATATCACCCAGATTGAAGGGCAGTTCCCCCAGGCAGCTTTCCCGAAGAAAGAGCACAGGGAAAAATTTGTCAAAGACTGGTTCCAGGTCCCTGATAAGAAATTCAAAAAATACTTTGTGGATTGGGAGCCCAGGGGAGAGAATTCAAACCCCTACTACCCGACTCCTGAGATCGCCTGTGATATTGTGGACTGGCAGGAGAAGATGCACTATATTGATGATGCCCTTGGCATGTGTGCCGGTCTTTCGTCATTTCACCTGAAACCGCCATACCATATCCACAATATTCCAAAAATGATGGCGGCGGCGGCAGGGATTGATATGGATGAAGAAAAATTGTCCAGGGGAGCCAAAAGATACAGAACTCTGGTGAGAGCTGTCAATATGAGCAGAGGGATGAAAAGAGAGGATGAAAAACCACCTGAAGATCACTGGAAGAAAAGATTTCCTGAGCTTGAGAAAGAACTTCTGGATACCTATTACACATATAAAGGGTGGAACAGTGATGGGGTTCCCACAAAAGAGTCTCTGCATGATCTTGGGCTGGATTTTGTTGCAAAAGAGTTGATTGCAAGAGGAATATTGACAGAAAAAAATGATACCTCAAGAAAAGAAGCTTCAGAAGATCCAGCGACAAGTTAGAGTGAAGGAGATGAACATTGAGTGATCATATGGAAAAGAAAACAATTAAGACAATTAAGATTGATGTTGATAAATGCCATGGCTGCCGGGCATGCGAGTTAATATGTTCTGCTGTTCATGCTGCGCCAAAATACTCCAGCAACAACCCTGCCAGATCCCGCATCAGAATCATCCGTGATCCGCTCAGAGATATTTATGTCCCTGTATTTGCCGGTGATTACACCATCGCCGAATGTGCGGGCAGAGATAAATACACAATTGATGGAAAAGAGTATGACGAATGCTCCTTTTGCCGGGCTTCATGTCCCTCCCGTGAGGAGTTTAAAGAGCCGGATTCCGGGCTGCCGCTGAAGTGCGACCTGTGTGAAAATGAAGATGAACCCATGTGTGTAAAATGGTGTACCGTGGATGCCCTTGTGGTTGAAGAGCGGGAAGAGGATGTTGAAGAGCAAAATGAGGCCGAAGAGCAGGAAGAACTTGAGATAGGAGTCGGCTCCCTTGTTGACAAGTACGGCATGGAGAAGCTCATGGACACTGTTGCAAGATTGTCAGAAAAGGAATAGTCAATGGAAACCTTAGCCCCCTTCACAGAAGTTATAGATGAGATAAAAGAGGCTGGCGGAGATATATTTAAAATGTGCTTCCAGTGCGGATTGTGCGATGCTGTCTGCCCCTGGAACAAGGTCCGTCAGTTTTCAATGCGAAAATTGATACGGGAAGCTGCCTTTGGATTGACCGAGATTGAAGAGGAGGACCTGTGGCGCTGCACCACCTGCGGCACCTGTCCTGACCACTGCCCCAGAGGTGTCAGACAGGTGGATATCAGTATGGCCTTAAGAAGAGTGGCAACTGAGTATGAAGTTTTCCCTGCCTCTGTTAAATCAGCCCGGACAGCAAGGGCAAGCCTGATCTCAGAAGGCAACCCCCTTCAGGGAGAGCTCGCAAAACGCTCTGACTGGGCAAAGAATTTATCTGTCAAACCTTTTACAGATGATAT
>CAYZCC010000014.1:5263-6178 GCA_964476805.1 uncultured Desulfobacula sp. | reverse complement strand
ATATGGAGATCCTCTACTTTGTGGGGTGTTACTTCAGCTACGACCCGCGAATGAAAAAGGTGGCAGCTGCCACTGCCAGTATCCTTAAAAAAGCAGGTGTTGAATTTGGTATTCTGGGAGAAGAGGAGAACTGCTGCGGAGAAAGCATCAGAAAAATAGGCAGTGAAAAGGTTTTTAAGAATCTTGCCAAAAAAAATATCAAAACCTTTATTGATAAAGGTGTCAAAAAAATTATTGTATCATCGCCCCACTGCTACCACACCTTTAAAAATGAATATCCTGAATTCATGGTGCACTTTGAAGTTGTCCACATGTCCCAGTTTATAAAAGAGCTGACAGATGACGGCAGGATTGAACTGAAAGGTGCGCTGAACCGGAAAGTGACCTGGCATGATCCATGTTACCTTGGAAGACACAACAATATCTATGAAGCGCCCAGAGATGTGTTAAAAAAGATTCCAGAGCTGGCGTTCATTGAGATGGAAGCCCATGGAAAGAGAAGTCTTTGCTGCGGCGGCGGCGGCGGCAGAATATGGATGGATACCCCCCAGGAGGAGCGATTTTCTGATATACGACTGAAACAGGCAGATGAAGCCGGTGCAAAAATACTTGCAACTGCCTGCCCATACTGCATTACAAACTTTGAAGAGAGCCGCCTGAACCTGGCGTATGAAGATACCATCGAAGTGAAAGATCTTGCCGAAATAGTAGATGAAATGAGTGATCAATAATTGCGGGGACAAACTATTTTAATGATGAAATTTTAATAATGACTACTATGTCCAGTGGAAGGCTGATTGCCTTATGGGAACATATGGATCTTTGCGTACAAACTCTTAATTGCTGGAGCGGTTAAACCGCCATGCTGTTTGAGTGAGGAACGAGCGAGTTCATGGCGGTCAGCGTAAGTAATCA
>CAYZCC010000014.1:3692-5253 GCA_964476805.1 uncultured Desulfobacula sp. | reverse complement strand
TGTCCATCCAGTGGACATAAGGTGATCAGCCTGGAACGGGTTTTAATGATATAAATAATGATGGTCTCGTAAAAAGTCAAAAATGGCAAAGTCGCTATATATAATTCCAGTATGTTACGACCCAAAAATTGCCAAAATCGGACTTTTTACAGGGTCATCAATAATAACCTTTATGAAAAACAGGAGATAGAAATTGAAAAACGAAATATCGCCCACCAAAACAATTCAAGAATTTCCTAAAGGCCTTGTTTCTAATAATTCAGGAAATAAAAATTTTGGAGATGTCATGGTTGTGGGTGGAGGGGTCAGTGGCATTCAGGCCTCTCTTGACCTTGCAACTGCAGGATTTAAGGTTTACCTGATTGATAAAGGCCCAAGCATTGGCGGCCATATGGCCCAGCTTGACAAGACCTTTCCCACAAATGACTGCTCCATGTGAATTCTCTCTCCTAAACTGGTCGAGGTCGGCCGGCATCCAAACATAGAGGTTCTGACATTCACTGAAGTTGACAGGCTTGAAGGTAAACAGGGTGACTTTAAAATCAGCCTGAAAACAAAGCCAAGATACATTATAGAAGATAAGTGTACCGGCTGTTCAACCTGTACAAAATACTGTCCTGTCCAGTATCCTGATAAGTTTAACCAGGATATTTCAGGGAATAAGGCGGTCCATGTATATTTTTCCCAAGCCATTCCTCTGGTGGCATATATTGATGAGTCCTGCCTCTACCTTAAAGAAAAAAAGTGTGATATCTGCCGGGGTGTATGCCAGGCAGATGCCATCGATTTTACCCAGACCCTCCAGAAAACAGATATCCATGCGGGCGCCATAATTTTGTCCTGCGGCATTGAACCCTTTGATCCTCGTGTCAAGGATGCGTATGGTTATGGCAAATTTGCCAACGTGGTGACAAGCATGGATTATGAAAGGCTTTTGTCCTCCACAGGCCCCTATGAAGGTCAGGTAAGACGCACTTCAGATAGAGAACACCCCCAAAAAATAGCCTGGATCCAGTGTGTGGGTTCAAGAAGGGTCACTGAAGGCGACAACAGCTACTGTTCAAGTGTATGCTGCACCTATACACAAAAGCAGGTCATTCTGACAAAAGATCACTATCCGGATGCAGAGTGTACAATCTTCCACAATGATATCCGCTCCTTTGGCAAAGATTTTGAACGATATTTTCAGCGTGCAGAAGAGAATGAGGGTGTTCGGTTTATCAGAAGTTATGCCGCCATTGAGAAGGAGAACCCAGCAGATAACAGTGTGGTTGTAAAATATTCCACCTTTGATGATGGTGTAAAAGAGGAAACGTTTGATATGGTGGTCCTCTGTGTTGGATTAAATCCACCGGCTGATTCAAAAATGCTTGCTGAAAAATTTGGCATTGCGCTGAATGCCCATGGATTTAATAAGGAGATCCACGCCAACCCTGTAAAAACATCAAAACCCGGTATATTTGTAAGCGGCGCTTTTCACGGCCCCACAGATATTCCAGAATCTGTATTTACTGCTTCAGGCGCCGCTTCCACGTGTGGTGAACTGCTGGGTTACCGGCGG
>CAYZCC010000014.1:1777-3682 GCA_964476805.1 uncultured Desulfobacula sp. | reverse complement strand
ACCGGCGGGGAAACCTTGCAAAAGAGCGAATTTATCCACCGGAAAAAGATGTTTCCCAGGAAGAACCAAGAATCGGTGTCTTTGTCTGCCACTGCGGTGCCAATATCTCAAGTGTGGTTGATGTCCCTTCCACGGTTGCGTATGCCCTGACACTTCCCCATGTGGTTTATGCCACAGAACAGCTTTTCTCATGTGCCACAAACTCTGCACAGGAGATTACAGAGCTTGCAAAGGAGAAGGGGCTCAATCGTGTAGTGCTTGGCGCATGTTCTCCTCGAACCCTTGAACCGCTGTTCAGGGATACCCTTAGAGAGGCAGGCCTGAATCAATACTATCTTGATATGGCCAATATCAGAGAGCACTGCTCCTGGGTACACGCCAGGCAGAAGGAAGATGCCACTAAAAAGGCGCAGGATATCATTAGAATGTCAGTGGCAAGGGCCGCCTGGCTTGAACCCCTGCAGGAGTTTGACCTGCCCGTAAACAATACCGCTCTCGTGGTGGGCGGCGGTGTGGCCGGCATGACCTGTGCTCTCTCCATTGCTGCCCAGGGTCACGGTGTTCATCTGCTGGAAAAAGAAAAAGATCTTGGCGGAATAGCAAGACGGCTTGATACCACCATAGAGGGAATGAATGTCCGGAAACATTTGAATGACCTCATTGCCAGAGTTTATCAGAACCCGCTGATTCATGTATCCCATGAAACGGTTATTGAAGATGTTTCAGGGTATGTCGGGAATTTTGTCACCACCGTGAAAACAAAAGGCCGGGTTAAAACAATAAAGCATGGCGCCTCTGTCATTGCCACAGGTGCGAAAGAGTATGATCCTGAAGAGTACCTTTATAAGGAGAATGATACGGTTTACACCCATCTTGAGCTGGGAGAGAAGATTGCAGCAAAAGAGGAAAAAGTAGTCCATGCCCAAACCCTGGTCATGATCCAGTGTGTCGGCTCCAGGGAAGAAAAAAGGAATTACTGCTCCAGGGTCTGCTGCTCCCATGCAGTGAAAAATGCCATAAAACTCAAGAAAATCAATCCGGATATGAATATCTATATCCTTTTTCGAGATATGAGAACCTATGGATTAAGGGAAGATTATTACAGGGAAGCGGCTGATATGGATGTGAAGTTCATCCGTTATACGCCGGAAGAAAAACCAGAGATTGAAGCGCTTGAAGAGGGCGGCAGGTCCATTTTAAGGGTTTCAGTACCCGACCCGGTTCTGGGTTACGGTCTTGAACTGGATGCTGATGTTGTCTCCCTTGCTGCTGCTGTCATCCCCAATGAAACAACCCGTCAGATTGCCGGTCAGTTTAAAGTAACCCTGAGCCCGGATGCGTTTTTTAAAGAGGCCCATGTGAAACTCAAACCGGTTGAGTTTGCTGCTGACGGTGTTTTTCTGTGCGGAACCGCCCACTATCCAAAACATATCCAGGAGACCATTAACCAGGCATATGGTGCCGCCGGCAGAGTCTTAACGCTCCTGTCCCATGATACGGTTGTGACGTCCGGCTCTATCTGCGGGGTCAATGAATATGACTGCGTTTCATGCGGTGCATGTATGACAGCCTGCACCTATGATGCCATCAAGTTTAAAGAGACACCCAAAGGTAAAAAAGCGTGGGTCAATCCAGTTCTGTGTAAAGGCGATGGTGTCTGTAATGCAAAATGTCCTACCCATGCGATTGTTTTAAAACATTTTACCGATGATGAACTGCAGGGTCAGATTGATGCGGCTGTTTCAGATGAAGATCTCATGCAGCAGATGGATGCACTACTTGAAGATGCGTAAAAACAGATGAATTAACAGAGCTGGCATCTCCTGGAGCATGTTATTGATACAGGAGACATAGGAGATATAGAGATGAAAGAATTTAAACCAAAACTACTGGGGTTTGTCTGCC
>CAYZCC010000014.1:0-1677 GCA_964476805.1 uncultured Desulfobacula sp. | reverse complement strand
ATAGGAGATATAGAGATGAAAGAATTTAAACCAAAACTACTGGGGTTTGTCTGCCACTGGTGAGCATACGGTGCGGCTGACCTGGCTGGAGTTTCCAGACTACAATATGCAAATGAGATGCGGCTGATCCGGGTGATGTGCTCGGGCAGAGTTGACCTTGACTTTATATTCAGAGCCTTTGCAAAAGGGCAGGATGGCGTATTTATCGGTGGATGCAAGCTGGATGAATGCAACTATACCACCCATGGTAATTATGATGCCCTTGCCAATACATTTATTGCAAAAAGAGTGTTAAAGCATATCGGCATCAATCCAAAACGCCTCCGGACTGAATTCATGTCAGGAGCGGACGGCCATCTTCTTGCAGCGTATACAGATGATTTTTCAAAAGAGATCAAAGCGCTGGGTACTCTTGGCACAAGCGAGAGATTGAACCGTGATGAATTGAACATCAAACTGGCAGCAGCAAGAAAACTTATTCCCTATTTAAGACTTGTGGAGAGAGAGCGGCTGCGGGTTCCTGAAAAAACCAAAAAAGGGTATCTCCGGTTTTTTGAAAGCCGTGAGACAAAGGATCTGTTTGATAAAATCATATCAGACAAACTTGCCGTCAGTCAGATTCTGCTGCTTTTAAAGGAGAAAGCACTCTCAACCAGTGATATTTCACAAAATTTAGGACTGAACCCTTCAGATGTTTCAAGGCATATGAATTCATCATCCTGCCAGGGATTTGTAAAGTATGATATTGACAGCAACTGCTATGTATTGGCTTAAACAGGAGTTACAAAATGCTGATTTCCTCAACTTCATCGTTGGTAAAAAATTATCTGTTTTGTAACCGCCTGTTATGGAATTATAAAAAATAGTTAGGAACGCTTTTATGGAAATTGATAAAGTAGACAGGATTATTGATAAACATGGTGGAAGCCCGAGTTCTCTGCTTCAAATCATGCTGGATATTCAAAGCGAGAACCATTGGCTCCCTAAACACTCTTTAGATAGAGTGAGTGAAAAACTGAATGTTCCCATGAACCGGATTCAGCATATCGCCACTTTTTATAAAGCGTTCAGCCTGGTGCCAAAAGGACGTCATAAAGTCCATATCTGCATGGGTACCGCCTGCCACATCAGGGGCGCCACCCGTCTCCTTGACAGTGTGGAAGAGGCAACAGACATCAAACCGGGTGAAACCGATCTTGATTTAAAGTTCAGCGTGGAGACAGTCAACTGCCTTGGCTGCTGTGCTCTTGGACCGGTTGTGGAGGTTGACGGCAAGGTTCATGGCAGGATGACACCTGTTAAAACATCAGAAGCTTTAAAATTATATGAGTAGAGAAAAATTATGGCGCGGCTAACTACGCCTGAAGCGTTATCAGACTTCAGACAGGAGATATTATCAAAAGGAAATCCTGAAAACCCTTGTATTTCAATATGTGCAGGAGCAGGTTGTGTGGCTTCCGGCGCGGATGCGGTGATAAAAGCGTTTCAAGAGGAGATTGAAAAACAGAATTTAACAGCAGAGGTAGATACCAAGGGAACCGGATGCCCTGGATTTTGTGAACAAGGCCCCATTGTTGTGATCTTCCCGGAAGAGATATGCTATGTTCAGGTGCAGGCAGAGGATGTTGAACAGATTGTTGCTGAAACCATAAAAGAGAACCAGGTGGTTGACCGACT
>CAYZCC010000013.1:21241-21669 GCA_964476805.1 uncultured Desulfobacula sp. | reverse complement strand
CCGCCTCAGGAGCTGATATGGATACGCCTGTCACTGTTCATGTTGCAATCGGTACAGATACCATCCACATGCATCCTGATTTTGATGCCGCGGCCTGCGGCAAAGCATCTATGAATGATTTTCAAATTTTTACATCTCAAATCGCAGAACTTGAAAAGGGTGTATTTATCAATGCAGGTTCTGCTGTTATCATGCCTGAAATCTTTCTTAAAGCGATCACCCTGGCAAGAAACCTCGGCGCACTGCTTGATGATTTTACCACTGTCAATATTGATTTTATCCAGCACTACAGACCGGTGACCAATGTTGTCAACCGCCCTACCCTTGGAAAAGGGAAAGGATACAGTATGACAGGCCACCATGAAATTCTCATTCCTTTGATTGCTGCGGGAGTTGTTGAATCTCTATAAAACAGTAACATAATGTCC
>CAYZCC010000013.1:0-21231 GCA_964476805.1 uncultured Desulfobacula sp. | reverse complement strand
TTTCAGCAGTGACTGTTGTCGTCCTGTCAGTTCACTACTATCTATGGTTGAGACTTATAAAAGATACCGGTTTAAATAATCTCTACAAAAATATAGGCGCCTATCTGTTTTTGGGATTGACACTATCACTTCCAATGGCTCTCCTTGCAGACAGGATGCTTCCTTACAAATATTCATTTGCGCTTTTATGGTTATCTTATTTCTGGATCGGTATCATGATGCTGCTGTTTTTTTTACTCATTTCCATCGATATGATTAAAACAGCCATATATATTTTTCAGAGATTTACCCAGGCAGGAGAAGAGGTTACAAATCCCGGCAGGAGAGCGTTTATTTCCGGCATGACTGCTTCTGCAGCATCTCTCATTGTTTTCATCTCATCCGGCATCGGGGTTAAAAACTACTACTCCAGTGCCGTAGTCAAAAAATTCAGGGTCCCACTTGAAGATCTGCCTGAGGTGTTTAAGGGGTTTAAAATTGTTCAGATTTCCGATCTTCACTTAGGACAGATGATGACAAAAAAAATCCTTGAAAAGATAGTTGACCAGGTGAACAGCTTAAGGCCTGATCTGATTGCCATTACCGGAGACCTGGCTGATGGCTCAACAACAAGGCTTCTTAACCAGGCGGTTCCTCTAAAAAATTTAAAAGCAAAAGATGGCGTCTATTTTGTTACCGGAAACCATGAGTATTACAGTGGTGTTGAAAACTGGACATCTGCCATTAAAAATATGGGAATAGCGGTGTTGAACAATCAAAATATAAAAATTAGAAAAAAAGATGACTTTTTTTATCTTGCAGGTGTTACAGACCATGGAGGTAAAAACTTTGGCAGAGAGCATGCGGCTGATTTTAAAAAAGCACTTCATGGACTTGAAAAGAGTAAAAAAAAGATACTTCTGGCTCACCAGCCCATTGCTGTTCAGGAAGCCTCAGAGTATGGAACAGATCTTATACTGTCAGGTCATACACATGGAGGGCAGATCTGGCCGTTTAACTATCTTGTCTATCTGCAACAGCCTTTTCTGAAAGGATTTTATGATTATAAAGGAACAAAACTCTATGTCAACCAGGGCACTGGCTGCTGGGGGCCTCCAATCAGACTTGGCTCAAAAAATGAGATCACTCAAATTATGCTGGATACTTAAAAAACACCAGGAGTAAAATTAAACAGGCCTTCAGCCAATTTTACAGCTCATATCCTCTCCGCAGCACATGGGTGATTTAATCTTGCCATGACCGTTAGGACATTTCGAAATTTGAACCTGGGTGTCATCTTCGAGTTTCAAACTATCATCAACAAGAGGTGCATCACATTTAGCACAGGTTGCATTAACACTCATACCACATTTTGAACATTCGTAAGTTGCCATTTTAAAATCCTTCCTAAATTAAATTCCTGCAAAAATAATATGACATATTTCGTCAAAACCTAAACTCATTCATCATGCCAATTTTTACTGTAACCTGTCAAGAAAAAAACAGCACTTGAAAACAGGCAATAAAATACTTATATTAACTCCCACTGAAAAATGAAATAGAAAAAATAGAAAAACTGTTAACCCGTTCCTTTTATGTGGAATCTGTATAAAATCAGAGGTAAAAATGCCAATTTATGAATATCGATGTAATAACTGCAGTGAAAACTTTGAGACCCTTCTTATGGGCGGAGCAACACCGGAATGTCCTTCCTGTAACAGCCGTAACCTGTCAAGACTGATGTCTGCATGTGGATTCATTTCAAAATCATCAGGACCCTCTGGTGAAACAACGGTTAAATCAGCCGGCTCATCTGCCTGTGGCAGCTGTTCTTCTTCACGCTGCTCCTCCTGCGGGGTTGGATAACTCATATGGGAAAAAAAATCTGTATTGGAACCCGCGGCAGTAAACTTGCGTTATGGCAGGCCCATTTTATCAAATCAGAAATTCAGAGGTTTTTTCCACACATGGGTGTTGAATTAAGGATCATTAAAACAAAAGGGGACACAATAACAGACAGGCCTCTTGCCATGGTAGGCGGTAAGGGATTGTTTGTAAAAGAGATCGAAAACGCCCTGCTGAACTCAGAGATAGATATGGCTGTCCACAGTATGAAAGATATGCCGGGAAAGCTTCCTGAAGGACTCTGTATCGGTGCCATCCCTGCGAGAGAAAACCCATTTGATGTGCTGATTTCGAAAGACAATTTGCTGCTGGCTGACTATAAGAGAGGCGCTAAAATAGGCACTTCCAGTTTGAGGCGGGCTTCTCAAATAAAACATGTAAGACCGGATCTGACAGTTGCGTCCATTCGCGGCAATCTGGATACCAGAATAAAAAAACTCAAATCTGGAGAGTATGATGCTATTATTCTTGCTGCAGCAGGACTGATACGAATGAAACAGAAAAATCAGATAACAGAATATCTTGATGAAAACATCATGCTTCCAGCTGTTGGCCAGGGGGCTCTCTGCATTGAAACAAGGCAGAATGATGATCAAATCATGCCCATAATGGATAGACTTAACCACTTTGACACCCATACCTGCGTCACAGGAGAGCGGGCTTTTTTAAGGCAGATCAAAGGCTCCTGTCATATTCCAGTGGCCTGTTATGGCAGAGTAGCAAACCAAAAGATTATTTTAACTGCACTTGTTGCCTCGGAAGATGGCAGAGAGGTGATTAAAGAGCAGATGGCTTCCCCGATTGACAGAGTAGAAGATTCAGGCAAAGCACTTGCAGATACCCTCCTTGAAAAAGGCGGGAAGAAAATATTGAAGAATTTGAATTTAAAAAATGGATAAGAGAGGCAAAGTATATCTTATTGGTGCAGGGCCGGGGGATCCAGGACTTTTAACCATTAAGGCAAAAGAGTGTATTGAAAATGCAGACGTTGTGGTTTATGACTACCTTGCATCACCTTTTTTACTGGATTATGCTAAAAAAGATGCCCAGCTCATCTATGTGGGCAAAAAAGGGGGAGATCATACGCTTTCCCAGGATGGGATCAATCAGCTTCTTGTGAATCAGGCAGAAGCAGGAGCGAAAATCGCACGCCTTAAAGGGGGGGACCCCTTTGTATTTGGCCGGGGGGGTGAAGAGGCCCAGATGCTTTTAAAGTCAGGTGTCTCCTATGAGGTCGTTCCCGGTGTTACATCGGCTGTTGCCGCACCGGCTTATGCAGGTATTCCTGTAACTCACAGAAATCATACCTCTTTTGTATCATTTATAACCGGCCATGAAAACCCGGACAAAAAAAAGAGCCGTATGCAGTGGGATGTATATGCAAAGTCCAATGCCACCCTGGTATTTTTAATGGGGGTAAAAAACCTTGGAAACATTACAGAAAAACTGATTGAGAACGGCAAACCTGCAGACACACCCATTGCTCTGGTCAGGTGGGGAACAACCGCCAGGCAGCAGACTGTGACAGGAACCCTTGAAACAATCGTTGAAAAAGTCAATGAGGCCGGGCTGAAATCCCCGGCCATTATTATTATAGGCCATGTGGTCACTTTAAGAGATGAGCTTGCATGGTTTGATAAAAGGCCTCTGTTTGGGAAACGCATTGTAATCACAAGGGCACGGGCACAGGCAAGCAGTCTGGTGTCAAAGCTCTCCAGATGCGGCGCCCAATGCATTGAAATTCCGACTATAAAAATTGCCCCTCCTGAAGACATCACTCCTTTAAAAAATTCCATTGAACATATCAACCAATATGAGTGGCTTATATTCACCAGCGTAAATGGTGTTAAATTCTTTTTTGATACGCTCTATGGAATGGGAAAAGATGTAAGGATTTTAGGGCATCTTAAATTTGCATGTATCGGTCCTGTAACAAAGGAGCGGTTGAAAGATCATGGAATTATCAGTGATGTTCTGCCTGAAACCTACAGGGCAGAGAGTGTGATCAAAGCTTTTTCAGCTGTTGACATAAAAGATAAAAAGATACTGCTTCCACGGGCAAAAAAAGCCAGAACAATTCTGCCTGAAGAGTTGGCCAGAATGGGTGGGATAATCGATGAAGTCGTGGCTTATGAGACACTGCTGGATCGTGACAAAAAAGAGGCGTTAATTAATCTTCTCAAAAAGAGTAAAATTGATGTGGTCACTTTTACAAGCGCATCCACTGTATCAAATTTTATCTCTCTGCTGGATTCAAATGATAGAAAAGAGCTGTTAAAAAATGTAGTCACAGCCTCCATTGGTCCCATTACATCAAAGACAGCCAGATCCCTTGGCATTGAACCTGAGATTGAAGCCGGGGAGTTTACCATTCAGGGTCTTGTGGATTCCCTGCTGGCATACTATGACAGTCAACACCCATGATAGCCGGCAACCGAACAATAAACTATCTTCGCATTTCAGTGACTGACCGCTGCAATTTCAGATGCAGATATTGTATCCCTGCCTCCCCTTTTTCTGTGATTGAACATAAAAAGATTGCCCGGTATGAAGAGATTCTGAAAATTACAAAACTTGCCTGTGAGCTTGGCATAACCAAAGTGCGCATCACCGGGGGAGAACCCTTTGTAAGAAAGGATATTCTTTCATTTATAGAGCAGTTGTGCGCCGTTAAAGGCCTTAATGATATCTCCATTACCACCAACGGGGCTTTGTTAACCCGAAGAAAAATAGAAAGATTACGCTCTCTTGGTATTAAAAGGCTTAATTTCAGCCTTGACACCCTGAATCCTGAAAAATTTACCCGTATCACCTGCAGGGACAGGTTTCAGAAGGTCTGGGAGAGTATTATAACCTCCCATGAACTCGGGATATCTCCCATAAAAATCAATGCTGTTATTTTACAGGGGATCAATGATGATGAGATTGAAGATCTTGCCGCACTGACACTGGACTTTCCTTTTCACATCCGGTTTATTGAATATATGCCCATGGGTGATTCTGCTGTTGGAAAGCGACAGCAGGTACTGACCCGAGAAATTGAAGAAAAAATAGAGTCCAGATTCGGGAAACTGACCCCTGTGCAGCGAACAGCCAGTGACGGCCCGGCAAAACAATTTAAAATTGAAAACGCTCAAGGCATCATCGGCTTTATCACGCCAATCAGCTCTCATTTCTGTGATGACTGCAATAGATTAAGACTGACCTCAAGGGGAACTTTGCGCCCCTGTCTTTTAAATAATTATGAAAAAGATATTTTAAATCCTCTTCGTAACAATGCCTCAGATGATGAACTCAAACAGATTATCCTCTCTGCCCTTACAAAAAAACCCTCCTTTCACGGATTAAATGAGATCACATCCAAAACAATACCTATCAGTCATATGATCTCCATTGGCGGCTGAAAATTATATTTTTTTGAACAAAACCATTTCAGTGATGTCCATGGATAACAGAAGCGCAAATATCTTGTAAATGCTTTTGTATTATTTAATATTAGAGTGGGCAGTTAAAATAAAGAAAACAATCTCAATGATGACAGCCGTTATGATATCGGTTTATTTTTCAGTTCAATAAAGATGCCTCTTTGTTTGACCCCAGTAAAATTGAGAGCCATTTTGTGGATTCACTTTCACTCAAAACAATTTTTACTGCCATGGTCAAGGGAACTGAAAGCAGCATACCAACAGGTCCCAATATCCACCCCCAGAAAGCCAGGGATAGAAAAACCACCAGAGCAGACAGCCCAACTCCCTGCCCCATGACTTTGGGTTCAATAATACTTCCCACCAGTATATTAACCGATAAAAAACCAAGTGCTGCAATTCCTGCTGACAATGGCCCCAGCTGAATTAAAGCAAGAAGCACAGCGGGCACAGCAGCAATTATAGAACCAATATTAGGAATATAATTGAGTAAAAATGCAAAAACACCCCACATCACAGGAAAATCCACCCCCTGAAAAGCCAGCCACAGAAAAACAATAAATCCTGTTGCAAGGCTGGTGATGGTTTTTATCCCCAGATACCTGTTCACACCGGCGGTGATCTGAGTATATTGTTCAAGATTACTGTTTTGATCTTTTAAGATGGCATGCAGTTTATTGGGGAACCCAGCCGCTTCTGAAAGTATAAATATAAAAGCCAGGAACACAAAAAATGTATGGGTAAGCACCCCGCCCAACCCGTTAAGAGTATATGCAACCAGTTTAAGAACACGGCTTGGGTTAAATATCTCAGTGAGTTTGCCAGCTTCCAGTTCAAAACCATATGTTGACAAAACTTTTAAACTCTCAAATGTTAAAATTTTCAAACGCTCCTGATACAAAGGAATATTTTGTGAAAAATCAGCAACGGAGGAAGAGACAAGTGTCACCAGAAGCACTTGTATACAGATCACACCAAACAGAAGAATCGTAATGGCAATGATGCTTGGAATACCTTTTTTCTGCATCCAGAACAGTGGGGGTGCACAGATAACAGATAAAAAGAGTGCCAGCAGAAAAGGAACAACAATCACTGTTGCAGATTTCATTCCGGCAACAATAATGACAAATGCAGCAAACTTAATTACAGGACTGTTTTGATGGGGAATTACTTCCAAAATATTTATCCTTTTATTATCTCAAATTATAGCCATTTTTATTCAAGTTGAATATTAAAGTCAAGGTTTTGACCAAAGAGCAGTGATATAAACTGTAGCAGCAGGCCACCGAACCCTCGCAAACAACTCATCGGTAACCTCGCCGAGATTGTACGCGGGGTTCCAAACCCCTGGAAAAGATAGACAGCATTAAAGGTGTATGGTGTTGTTATGTGATTTACCCATCATTTCACACCATTTCTCATCATGCTCGAGATAACAAGGTGATGAAATGGACGAATTAAATTGAAATAGACAGGCCCAGTCCAATGTATGTACTTCACTGATGTAAATACATGAAATCTTGTTAGACGGCTGCTCAATTCTTCAGCTACCACCCCAAAGTAAGCCTTTAAGTGCTTATCTTCCGGTGTCTCAGAAACCCAATAACTGTTTTCTTTAGCCGCTTTAACGATAAAGAATGTTGCCTGTTCGCCAGGGTCGAATGCAAGATCCTCCGGCTTTATTGAAGGCAGAACATCCGGTTTATCATGCTTTACTAAACCAAGAATATTTACTAAAAATTCTCTGATCCTATATAAAAATACAATCCACCATGGGTAATAAGAGAGCATTGCGCAAATAAATTGTCTTAAACTTACCTCACCCTCAATCGTCTTAATATCTGTATAATCAGCATTTTTGAAATAGAGTTCTAATTCTCTATAACTTTTTATTTTGTCCATTTTTCGACTCATATAACGCCAGGCATAAGTGGCGGGCGACTTCGACCACGTTGTCAGCAAAAAAATAAATATGATCAGTCGAAAATTAATTCAATCTGTGCCATTGGGGCGACATCACCTTTTCTTGGACCCAGTTTAGTGATTCTTGTATAGCCGCCCATCCTTGAGTTGAACTTGTCAGCTGCTTCGTTAAACAGAGTATGGACAACATCTTTTTCCCGGATAACTGAAAGCGCCTGACGTCTTGCATGCAGATCACCTCTTTTTGCAAGAGTTACCATCTTGTCTGCAATTTTTCTCAGGCCTTTTGCCTTTGCTTCAGTTGTTTTAATTTTATCGTGTTTAAACAGGGACGTTACCATATTGCGAAACATCGCCTTTCTATGGCTTGATGTCCTGTTTAATTTTAATACTGATTTTCTATGTTTCATGGTCTTTTATCCTCCTCCTCACTATCCTCTTCTGGAGGTTCAAAACCGTCAAGATCCATACCCAGTGAAAGACCCATGGTTGAAAGAACTTCCTTTATCTCATTCAATGATTTACGACCAAAATTTTTTGTCTTCAGCATCTCACTGTCTGTTTTCTGAACCAATTGGTAAATACTTGTTATCTCAGCATTTTTTAAGCAGTTTGAGCTCCTGACTGACAATTCAAGTTCATCCACAGATCTGTAAATATTTTCATTAAAGCCGCCTTCTGAATCATCTGAATTTTCATCGGCATATTCTGGTTCCATATCTTCATCAAAATTGATAAATGGCGTCATCTGCTCTTTAAGAATTTTTGCAGCATAGGCCACAGAATCCTCCGGAGTTACCGAACCATCTGTCCACACTTCAAGGATCAGCTTATCATAGTCTGTTTTATGTCCTATTCTTGATGTTCCCACAACATATTTGACTTTTTTGATTGGAGAGAACACACTATCAACAGGAATAGTCCCGGTGGGAGCATCTTCATCTTTATTTGCAGCAGCAAGGGCATAACCTTTTCCGGTTTTTACATTCATGGTTATACTCAGTTTACCTTTTTGGGAAACAGATGCGATGTGCTGCTCAGGATTGAGCACCTCAACCTTGCCGTCCGGACTGACAATATCAGCTCCAGTGGCTTCACACTCACCTTTAACATTCAAAGTGACTGTTTTATCTTCTATATCATCAACCTTTAGTTTCAGCTCTTTCAGATTTAAAATAATCTCGGAAACATCCTGTCGTACATCTGGTATTACACTGTATTCATGCAGAGCATCATCAAATTTAACAGAAACAATTGCTGCACCATATATCGATGAGAGTATAATCCGGCGCAAAGAGTTTCCAAGAGTAATACCATACCCTTTTTCAAGGGGTTCACATACAAATTTGCCATATGTTGAAGTCGCTGTAGCATCAAGCTTTTCCGGCTTGATCATCTCTCTCCAATTGACATATACTAGTTTTTCAGATGACATTTATATCTCCTGAATAAATATTTGGACAAACCATTAAAAAACAGCCTGTCTATTTTGAGTAAAGCTCTACAATTAACTGTTCCTGGATGGGTAGAGTAATATCGTCACGTGCAGGAACACCTACGACTTCGCCTTTAAAATCCTCTTTGTTTATCTCAAGCCATTGTGGAATACCTCTCCTGATGATGGCATCCAAAGAATCTAAAATTATTTGAATTTTTTTGCTTTTGTCACGAAGTTCAACCACATCACCTTTTTTTACCTGATAGGAAGGGATATTCACCTTTTTACCGTTGATAGTAAAATGGTTATGCCTTACAAAATGTCTGCCCTGATTTCTGGAATTCACAAATCCCATCCTGAAAACAGTATTGTCAAGGCGGGTTTCCAAAAGGCTTAAAAGATTTGTACCGGTAATTCCTTTTTTTTGATCTGCTTTTTTAAAAGAGATCCTGAACTGTTTTTCAGAGAGACCATAAAGTCTTTTAACTTTCTGTTTTTCCCTGAGCTGAATTCCATAATCTGACAATTTACTTCTTCGCTTCCCATGCTGTCCTGGAGGATATCCTCGTCTATCAAAACTGCATTTATCTGAAAAGCATCTATCCCCTTTCAAAAAAAGCTTCATATTTTCACGTCTGCATTGTCGGCAGACAGATCCTCTATATCTTGACAATATTCTTCTCCTTCAAATATTCTTAAAATCTTCTTCTCTTTGGCGGACGGCATCCATTATGGGGAATCGGGGTGACATCCTTTATCATGGATATTTGAAAACCGAGTGCATGCAAAGCTCTTAAAGCTGATTCTCTACCCGGTCCAGGCCCTTTTACAAATACGCCGATATTTTTCATGCCATGTTCCATCGCCTTTGTCCCTGCATCTTCTGCAACAAGCTTTGCTGCAAAAGGTGTACTTTTCCTTGAGCCTTTAAAACCCTGCGTGCCTGCACTGGACCATGAAATGGTATTCCCGTTTTCATCGGCAATTGTAACAATAGTATTATTAAAAGTGGATTGAATGTGTACAATCCCCGTGGAAATATTTTTTCTCACCCGTTTTTTGGATACGATTTTTTTAAACTTTTTTGCCATCGTTCATCACACCTTTTATATGATTCTATTAATTTTTCTTTTTGACTGCCATCCTTTTGGGACCCTTTCTTGTTCTGGCGTTTGTACTGGTCCTCTGTCCATGACAGGGAAGACCTTTTCTATGACGCAGCCCCCTGTAGCAGCCTAAATCCATCAGTCGTTTAATATTCATGGAGACCTCACCTCTTAGTTCACCTTCGACTCTGTAATCAGCATCAATCACTTTTCTGATGTCATTCACCTGCGATTCTGTTAAATCATTTGCTTTTGTCGTCGGATCAATACCTGTTTTATCAAGTATCTTTCTTGAACTTGTTCGACCGATTCCATAAATATAGGTTAACGCTATCCATGCATGCTTATCTCTCGGTAAATCAACTCCTGCAATACGTGCCAAATTCCCTTCCCCCTATCCCTGCCTCTGTTTATGGCGTTTGTTTATACAAATAACTCTGACCACACCACGTCTTTTAATTATTTTACAATTCCTGCAGATTTTTTTTACAGATGCTCTGACTTTCATCTATCGACTCCTATTTATATCTATATGTAATTCTGCCGCGGCTTAAATCATAAGGTGATATTTCAACTGTCACCCTATCTCCAGGAAGGATTTTAATGAAATGCATTCTCATTTTTCCTGAAATATGAGCAAGCAGTACATGTTCGTTCTCCAATTCAACTTTAAACATGGCATTGGGAAGTGTTTTAAGTACTTTCCCGTCAACTTTGATGGGTTCTTCTTTTGCCATAACCTTATTAATCTCCTTAAATTTAAATATTTCAGGATCTGCCTTTAATTCTTTTAGCACCTGATCGCCCCATAAACCCATCATAATTACCTGTAATCAGATGTGATTCAATCTGGGAAATAGTATCTATACCGACACCCACTACAATCAATAGAGCGGTGCCGCCAAAATAGAATGGAACATTAAATTTACCCATTAAAAATGTTGGCAATACACAAACAGCAGAGACATAAACAGCTCCGCCAAGTGTTATTCGTGTCAACACTCTGTCAATATATTCACTGGTTCTTTTACCCGGCCTGATTCCAGGAATATACCCACCATTTTTTTTCATATTTTCTGCAACATCTTCTGGATTAAACTGAACAGCGGTATAGAAAAAACAGAAGAAAACAATAAATCCTATATAAAGAAGATAATACCAGATTGTTCCAGGACTGAACATGGTTGCCACCGTTTTCATAATGGGTATATCAATAAATTGAGCAATGGTAGTCGGAAACATGATTATGGAAGATGCAAAAATAGGTGGAATAACACCGGCCGTATTAATCTTTAACGGAAGATGTGAAGTCTGGCCTCCATACATTTTTCTTCCCACAACTCTCTTGGCATAGTGTACGGGTATTCGCCTTTGAGCCTGCTCCATATAGATAATTGCTGCGATAACAGCAACCATGAGAACAATAAGAATGATAACACCAAATACGCCCATTTCACCCGTTGATATCAGACGAACCGTATTCCCCATTGCGCTTGGCATTCTTGCCACAATTCCTGCAAATATGATCAGGGAGATTCCATTTCCGATTCCTCTTTCTGTAATCTGCTCTCCAAGCCACATGATAAACGAAGTCCCTGCTGTCAGGGTGATAATAGTAACAAGCCTGAACCCCCATCCAGGGTATGGGACAATGGGTACACCTGAAGGAGAAGTCATGGATTCAAGACCCACACTGATACCCAGACCCTGAATAATGCTTAAAAGTACCGTACCATATCTTGTATACTGGGTTTTCTTTTTCCGGCCTGCATCGCCCTCTTTTTTAAGCTGTGCAAGATGGGGTACCACGACTGTCATGAGCTCAAGAATAATCGAAGCACTGATATAAGGCATGATTCCCAAAGCAAATATGGAAAGCCTTTCCAAAGCACCACCAGAAAACATATTGAACATGGTAAAGAGTGTTCCTTCTGCTGACGCAAAAAAAGAAGATAGCGCGGCACCATCAACTCCTGGCGTTGGGACATGTATACCGATACGGTAAACAAAGAGCAACGCCAGAGTAATAATAATTTTTCTTTTAAGCTCAGGAAGTTTAAATAAATTCTGGTAACTGTTCTGGATCATCTATTGGTTCCCCATCCTTACTTTTTTCGAGTTTTTATTCTATGCTTCCGCCGGCAGTTTCAATTTTTTCTCTGGCAGTTTTGGAGAGAGTAATATTTTTAATAATAAATTTCTTTGTTATCTCTCCTGTGCCTAAAATCTTAACCGTGTCAAAACGTCCTTTCACCACTCCTGAATCTCTTAGAGTCACTGCATCGATCGTTGAACCCTCTTCAAACCTTTCAAGGTCTTTAATGTTTAAAACTGCCACTTTTGTTTTAAAAATATTAAAAAACCCTCTTTTGGGAAGTCTTCTGTAAAGAGGCATCTGGCCACCTTCAAATCCCGGTCTTACACTGCCGCCTGATCTTGCTTTAAGTCCTTTATGACCTCTTGTAGAAGTTTTACCCATACCGGACCCAGGGCCTCTGCCAACTTTTTTTCTACCTTTTCTTGCACCCTTCTCAGGTGATAAATCATGAAGCTGCATACGATACCTCCACGACTTTCACAAGATGCGAAACTTTTTTAACCTGTCCGAGAATTGACGGATCCGCATTATGTTCAACGGTTTGATGCATTCTTCTCAACCCGAGAGAACGTACAATCCTGCCATGCTTGGCAGGTCTCCCTATTGTACTTTTTATCTGTGTAATTTTAATCTTATCAGCCATTTTTGTAACCTCTATATTTCTTCGGGTTTCATCCCGCGACGTTTTGCCACATCTTCTTTTAGACAGAGGGATTGAAGCCCTGCCATTGTTGCTCTTACAATATTTTGAGTATTATGAGTTCCAATACATTTTGTTAAAATATCAGTGACGCCAGCTGCCTCAAGGACTGCACGAATCCCACCGCCTGCAATCAAGCCTGTACCGGGTGATGCAGGTTTGAGTAAAACCTGACCTGCTCCTGCTTTCCCAACGACTTCAAAAGGAACTGTGCCATCAAGCAGAGAAATTTTCACCATGTTTCTTTTGGCCTTTTCCATACCTTTTTTGATAGCTTCAGGCACCTCGGTTGCTTTCCCGAGACCATAGCCTACACTTCCTTCTCCATCTCCAACAACAACAAGTGCACTAAAGCTGAAATTTCTACCACCTTTTACAACTTTTGAAACACGGTTGATTCTGACGACTTTATCAATTAATCCATTATCTTCCATCTGCTGTCTTGCCAAGGGTATCCCTCCAAAAATTTAAAATTTCAATCCTGCTTCGCGAGTGCCATCAGCAAACTCTTTAATGCGACCATGATATAAAAATCCGTTCCTGTCCAGAACGACTTGTGTAATTCCCTTATCAAGAGCTCTCTGACCAATCAGTCTTCCTACAGACTTTGCAATTTCAGCCTTTTTACCCTCTAACTTTTTTTCCTTAAACTCTCTGTCAAGGGTGGAAGCCGATATCAGTGTACGACCTTGTGTGTCATCAACAATCTGTGCATAAATATGTTTTGAGCTCCTGAATACACTCATTCTTGGGTGTTCCTGGGTGCCAAAAATTTTTCTTCTGATTCTTTTTTTTCTTTTAAGCCTTGATATAAGCTTTTGTGATGTATTTCCCATAATCTTTATCTTCTCGCCTTTTAGGTGTGTCCTCGAGGTTATTCCTTACCTGCTTTCTTCCCCGTTTTTCTTACAATTCTCTCTTCTGCATACATGATGCCTTTGCCTTTATAGGGCTCGGGTGGTCTTAACTTCCTAATGTTTGCAGCCACCTGCCCAAGAAGTTCGTTATCAATACCTGACAGTAAAATTTCTGTGTTTTTTTTTTCATTTGCCTTAATTCCGTCAGGCAGTTTAAACTCAACCGGTTTGGAGTATCCTACATTGAGTATAAGGCTGCTGTCTTTAACCTCTGCACGATATCCTATACCTGAAAGCAGAAGTTTTTTCTCATACCCTTTTGTGACTCCTGTTACCATGTTATCGATAAGAGATCTAAACAATCCCTGGAGAGCTACTTTTTTCTTATCATTCTGATCTGCATCAACAACAACCCTACCGTCATTTACACTTATTTTAACAGCCGGGTGTAATTTACGTTCAAGCTTACCTTTGGGTCCTTTGACTGAAACCCTATCCCCTTTAAGGGCAAATTGAACTTTTTCTGGCAGCTGAACCGGCTTTTTCCCTATTCTAGACATATCTTACTCCTGGATTACCATACGTTACAAAGAATTTCACCGCCGAGATTAGCTTCTCTGGCCTGCTTATCAGTCATCAATCCTTTAGAGGTTGAGACGATGGATATGCCAAGACCATTTAAAACCGGCTTAATCTGTTTTGATTTACTGTAAACTCTACAGGATGGTTTGCTAACTCTTGTAATTCCAAAAATTGTTGGCTGCTCCGGGTCTACATATTTAAGATAAACGCGAAGTATCCCTTGAGTCTCATTCTCCAGGAATTTAAAATTTTTAATATATCCCTGCTCTTTCAGCACCCGCACCATTTGTAACTTAATCTTTGATCCGGGGATATCCACTTTGACAAATCCTGCCTTTCCACCATTTCTTATAATGGTCAGCATATCTGCAATTGGATCACTACCTGCCATGTTAAATCTCCTTAAAATCTGCTGCTATCGTTGAAAATCTGCTCTTACCAACTTGATTTGGTAACACCGGGAAGTTTGCCCTCTGAAGCAAGTTTCCTGAAACAAATTCTGCAAATACCAGCTTTTCTAATAAATCCTCTGGGTCTACCGCATAAGGGACACCTGTTATATGCACGTGTTGAAAATTTTGGTTTTCTCTGCGCCTTTGCGATTAAAGCTTTTTTAGCCAAGCCTCCTCCTATTCCCTTTCATATAAAAAAACGAACTTAAGTCTTTCATCTTACGCTGCGGGTATGACCACTGCAGGCCGTAAAGCAGCAATTAATTTTTAAAAGGCATTCCAAGAAGTTTTAAAAACTCTCTGCCTTCCTCATCAGTTTGTGCACTCGTTACAATTGTGACATTGAGACCTTTAATGCTGTCGGTCTTATCATAGTCAATTTCCGGAAAAATTATATGTTCTCTAATACCAAGGCTGTAATTCCCCTTGCCATCAAAAGCCTTAGAAGATATTCCTCTAAAGTCTCTGACACGCGGTAAAGCAATATTCACAAGTCTGTCAAAAAAATCATACATTTTTTCACGGCGCAGGGTCACCTTGCAGCCAATTGGCAGATCCGCACGAAGCTTAAAATTAGCAATGGGTTTCTTTGCTCTTGTAACTACAGGTTTCTGGCCTGCAATCAGTGTCAGTTCAGCAGCTGCTGAATCTATGATCTTAGGGTTTGTTACCGCTGCGCCAAGCCCCATATTTAAAACAATTTTCTCTAACCTGGGCACCTCAAACCTGTTGGTATAATTAAAGGTTTTTTCAAGTTGAGGGATAATCCTGCTTATATAATTTTCTTTAAGAGTTGCCATCTGTTATCTCCACCTTTAATCTTAAGAATCCACCTGCTGGTTGCACTGTTTGCAGATTCTGACCCGTTTCCCGTCTTCGAGTACTTTCATTGAAATTCTTGTCGGTTTTACACATGAGTTGCACATAATCATCAGATTGGAAACATGGATGGGCATATTTTTTTCAACAATCCCACCTTGTGGATTTGCCTGTGTCGGCCTCTGGCTGACTTTTACGACATTTATATTTTCGATAACAACTCGATTGGTTTTTTTGACAATTTTCAGCACTTTACCAATTTTACCCTTATCTTTGCCAGTGAGCACTTTAACCTTATCATCTTTTCTAATCTTTATTTTCATAGTTTCCATAGGATATTCTCTCCAAAACCCAAGCAGTTAAAGCACATCCGGTGCCAGTGAGACAATTTTCATAAATTTTTTTGCTCTCAATTCTCTTGCCACCGGACCAAATATACGTGTGCCAACAGGTTCCCTGGATTTTGATAAAATCACAGCAGAATTATCATCAAATCTGATCATTGAACCATCCGGTCTGGATATCTCCTTTTTTGTCCTGACAATCACGGCCCGTACAATATCACCCTTACGTACCTTCCCGTTCGGTATCGCCTCTTTGACAGAACAGACTATGATATCACCAATGCTGGCATATCTTCTTTTTGATCCACCAAGGACCTTGATACAATATAATTCCTTTGCGCCGGAGTTGTCTGCCACAGTTAATCTTGTTTCACTCTGAATCATCTTTCAAACCCCTTTAATCAAACAGCTTTTTTAACTATTTCACAGACTCTGAAACGTTTGAGCTTGCTCAAAGGTCTTGTATCGGTAATTTTCACTACATCACCGATACTGCATTCATTCTTCTCATCATGAGCATGGTATTTTTTGTACCGCTTTATATATTTTTTATAAACCTTATGTTTAACAAATCTCTCAACTTGTACAACAACGGATTTATCCATTTTATCTGATACAATAAGACCCAATAACTCTCTTCTATTTTTTTGAATATTTTCCATAGTAGTATCTTTATAATTTAACTAAATATTTATATTCATCTCTTTTGATATTGTATAAAGCCTTGCAATATCTTTTTTTACATTTGAAAGCGTTGCTGTGTTCTCAAGCTGTCCGACACTGTTTTGAAAACGGAGATTAAAAAGCTCCTTCTTTAAATCAACAAGTTTCTCTCTGATCTTATCTGCTTCCATCTCCCGTATTTCATCAGTTTTCATATCATCTGCTCCTCTCTACAAAACGGGTTTTTACACAAAGTTTTCTCGCAGCAAGCCGCATGGCTTCCTGGGCAACTTCTTTTGTAACACCTTCCATTTCATACAGAATTTTACCCGGTTTTACCCTTGCAACCCATGCATCTGTAGCGCCCTTACCTTTTCCCATTCTAACTTCTGCCGGTTTTTTTGTAACAGGGTGGTCAGGAAAAAATCTGATCCAGCTTTTTCCGGCTCTCTTTGCATGTCTTGTCAAGGCCACCCTTGCTGCCTCTATCTGCCTTGCATTTATATATCCGCACTCGACTGCCTGCAGGCCAAAATCACCAAAGCTCAGCGTACTGCCTCTGATTGGAGAACCTTTTGTTCTGCCTCGAAACTCTTTGCGGTATTTTACATTTTTAGGACTAAGCATTTCTTATCTCTCCTAACTGCTTCTATTTGCTTTATCTGGCCAACGCCTTTTCATCAGGATTCAACACTTCACCTTTAAAGATAAAAGTTTTTATCCCAATGGTTCCATAGGTAGTTTTTGCTTCAATAAAACCGTAATCAACATCCGCCCTCAGCGTATGAAGAGGGATTCGCCCCTCCTTATACCACTCGGTTCGTGCCATTTCAGCGCCACCAAGGCGCCCTGCACAGATAATCTTAATTCCTTTTGCCCCAAACCTCATGGCAGAGGAGACACTTCTTTTCATGGCCCGCCTGAAAGCAATTCTTCTCTCCAGTTGAAGTGCTATATTCTCTGCAACGAGCTGCGCATCAATTTCCGGACGTCTTACCTCCTTGATATCAATCATCACTGCCGGTTTAAGCATTTTTTCCAGTTCTTTTTTAAGAAGTGCAATTTCCGAGCCTTTTTTCCCGATGATAATACCGGGTCTTGCTGCAAACACTCTCAGTCGAATCTGATTTGAAAATCTTTCTATTTCAATTTTAGAAATGCCCGCATGGTAAAGTTTCTTTTTTAAAAATTTTCTGACTTTGAAATCTTCTTCAACAAAAGAGGCATAATCCTTATCCGCATACCATCTGGAATCCCATGTCCTGGTAATACCTAATCTTAAACCGTTGGGGTTTACTTTCTGACCCAAGTTTATCTCCTCCTATTGCTCTGTTTCTTCAACAATTATAGTTAAATGACTGCTTCTTTTCAAAATTCTGGCGCTCCTTCCTCTGGCTCTCGGACGGAACCGTTTCATTGAAGGGCCTTGATCAACAATTATATTTTTTACAATGAGCTTATCCACATCAAGTTCATTATTATGTTCAGCATTAGATACTGCGGACTGCAGGGTTTTATAAATAATGCCTGCGGCCTTAAGCGGCATGAATTTTAAAATTGTCAATGCCTGCTCTGCATTTTTGCCTTTAACCTGAGCAATAGGCAATCTTAGCTTCAATGGTGAAATTCTTGTAAATCTTGTAGTTGCTTTAACTTTCTTCATATCAATATCCTTTAAACCGGAAAGAGATTACCGCTTGGATCTTTTATCTCCAGCATGCCCCCAAAATGTTCTAGTGGGTGAGAATTCACCCAGTTTATGTCCAACCATATTCTCAGAAACAAAAACCGGTATGAATTTTTTACCATTATGTACCGCCAGTGTATTCCCGACCATTTCCGGAAATATAGTTGATCGACGCGACCAGGTTTTGATCACTTTGTTGCTTTTGGATTTATTTGCATCCAACACTTTTTTTAAAAGCTGAGGAGCAATATAGGGTCCTTTTTTTAATGATCTTGGCATAATTTATCACCTATTTTTGTTTTTACCTATTTCTTTGTTCTCTTGGACCTTCTCTTAATAATATATTGATCCGTTCTTGCAGACTTTCTTGTCCTTTTACCTTTAGTCTGAATGCCCCATGGAGTACATGGCTGCCTGCCGCCGGAAGATCTGCCTTCACCGCCGCCCATTGGATGGTCAACAGGATTCATTGCCACACCTCTGACTTTGGGACGTCTTCCCATCCATCGGGTCCGGCCTGCTTTTCCAATTTTAACATCCGCATGTTTCTCATTTCCAACTCTGCCAATGGTTGCCTTACATTTCAGGTGAATCATTCTGACCTCACCTGAAGGAAGGTGAACCTGAGCATAATTGCCCTCTTTGGCGTTCAGTCTTGCATAGGTTCCGGCACTTCTGACAATCTGACCGCCCTTATTCTCTTTTAATTCAATATTATGAATTCTTGTACCCGTGGGGATATTTTCAAGAGTCGTGCAATTACCAGGTTTTATATCAGCTTCTTTGCCTGTTTCCAGTATATCACCGACTTTTACATCCCTGGGAGCCAGAATATATCTTTTTTCACCATCAGCATAAACCAAGAGCGCCAGTCTTGAGCTCCTGTTTGGGTCGTACTCTATGGCTGATACCTTTGCAGGTATACCCTCCTTATCTCTTTTAAAATCAATAATACGGTATTTCTTTTTTGCACCGCCACCTCTATGCTTTGAAGTAATTCTTCCATAAGAATTTCTGCCTGCATGTTTGTTTAATTTTTTACTCAGACGTCTTTCAGGCTTGGTTTTAGTTATTTCCTCAAACGAAAAGTATTCCTGAAAACGTCGCCCTGGAGATGTCGGTTTTGTCTTGACTATTGTTGACATATATAAACCTCTTTTTTTAAACCCCTTCAAAAAACTCGATTTTTTGTCCTGGCATCAGTGTAACTATGGCTTTTTTCCACTCTTTTTTTTTGCCAATGATTCTGCCACGCTGTCTTACTTTTCCTTTTACCTGTACAGTTCTGACCTGTTTCACTCTGGTATTGAAATTTCTCTCAACAGCATCCTTGATTTCAACCCGGTTGGCTTTTTTATCCACCTTGAATGTCACCTGATTGTGAATCTCTTTTTGAAGCGTTGTTTTTTCAGTGACGACAGGGCCTCTAATAATGTCATACTGCCTCATCTTAACGTAACCTCCCTTCAATATTCTGAATTGCTGATTCCACTAAAAGAAGGTTTTTGAACTTTAAAATATCATATACATTGAGCCCTTCAGTTTTTATAACTTTGATATCTGGTATGTTCCTGGAAGAGAGTAAAAGATTGATATCTTCTTGATCTGAAACAATCAACAAATCAGAAAGTTTCAACGAGTTCAGTACATTTGCAAGTTCTTTGGTTTTAATGGCTTCAAGATTAAAATCATCAATTACAAAAACAGTTTTATCTTCCAGTTTTGCACTTAAGGCCATTTTTAACGCCAGTTTTTTGACTTTTTTGGGTACCTTGATGGCAAAAGATCGCGGGGAAGGACCAAAAATAACACCGCCTCCCTTTCTTAATGGAGATTTTACTGATCCTGCTCTGGCATTACCCGTTCCCTTTTGTCTGAAAAGTTTTCTTGTACTCCCTTTTACCATCGCCCTTGTCTTACACGCAGCTGTTCCCTCTCGCTTTGCTGCGAGCTGGGAACGGACCACCTGGTGAAGAACACTTTTTTTAATGGGTGTGTTGAAAATCTGGTCCGGCAGTTGTGTTTCAGACACTTTCTCACCGGAACTGTTTAATACATCTACAGCAGCCATATTCTTCCTCATAAATTTTGATCAACTATGCATCACTGCCAAAAAGGCAATACCCACAGCTGCATTTTATCTCTATTATTTAATTGTGAGTGAAGGGTTTTTATCAGTGAGTTTTAAATATCTCACATCCCGCACCCCCTATCTCACACTATGTTATTGCTTTACGCACTTCGAGAATTCCGGTTTTAAAACCTGGGACGGCTCCTTTTACCAACATAAGATTTTCTTCATGCTTAATATCTACAATGGTAAGATTTTTTACTGTTTCTCTGTCAGTTCCCATATGTCCCGGCATCTTTTTTCCTTTAATAACTTTGGCCGGCCAGGCACTGTTTCCTATGGATCCAGGTTTTCTATGGTTTCTGTTACCATGTGTTTCCGGACCCTTGCTGAAACCATGTCTTTTAATCGTTCCCTGGAATCCGCGTCCTTTTGTAATTCCAGATATATTGACTTTATCTCCAACAGAAAATATATCCAGTGAAAGGGTGGATCCTGATTCAATATCTTCAGGGCTGTCTGTTCTGAATTCTCTTAAAACACTAAACCCTTTATCTGTTGATTGTTTTAAATGTCCTGCAATGGGTTTATTAAGTTTTTCAACTTTTTTTTCATCAAACCCAACCTGCAGCGCATTATAGCCATCTCTATCTTGTGTTTTCACCTGGGTAACAACACAAGGTCCTGCCTGAACAACTGTGACAGGTATCAGTTTTCCATCAGTGGAAAACACATGGGTCATTCCGATTTTTTTTCCAAGTAGTGCGCTCATAATTTATTCTTGTTATTGACCTATAATTTAATTTCCACATCCACACCCGGCGAAAGATCAAGCTTCATCATGGCATCAACTGTCTGCTGGGTGGGCTCAAGAATATCCATCACTCTTTTATGCGTTCTTATTTCAAACTGTTCACGTGATTTTTTATCAACATGGGGTGAACGCAGGACAGTAAATTTATTTATCTGTGTAGGAAGTGGTACGGGCCCAACGACTCTGGCACCGGTCTTCCTGGCAGTATCAACGATATCTGCTGAGGACTGATCAAGAAGCTTATAATCATAGCCTTTTAGTCTGATCCTGATTTTAGTTTTCAACATGATAAAATGTCTTCCTAACTTTACTTTACTCTATAATTTCACCGATAACACCAGCGCCAACAGTACGTCCACCTTCACGGA
>CAYZCC010000012.1:1768-21819 GCA_964476805.1 uncultured Desulfobacula sp. | reverse complement strand
CCACTGACAAATCTGTTTTTTTTGCTGTCCCATCGAAAATGTATGGTATTAAAGTTGGCACATAGTGCGCAAAGAGAGGCATCATATGGATTTAGAGAATTACCCTGGCCCGGGGTTTTTATCTTTTCTGAAAAATAGGTCTGATCCAGAATGATATGATGAATTTTTTCTGCCCTGGTTTTTGAAATGATTTCCCGGCATAATTTTTCAATCACCTCTGAAATAAAAAGAGGGTCTCCAAATCCTTTGATAAAAAGATTGTGTGAAGATGGATTAAATGCATATTGCGTTGGGAAAACGTAATTCTTCCCAAGGATATCAATGACAGCAAGGCTTGTCAGTATTTTTAGAATCGAAGCGGGAATAAATTTTTTTTCAGGATTCCTGGCATAGATGATCCTTCCGCTATCATCAGCAAGTACCACACCGATCTTTGAACCACTGCCATAAGCTAAAGCCGTAAAGAGCACCCCTGAAAAACAGACAATGAAACAGACAATGAAACAGACAATAAAAGTTCTGATATTTTTTTTATCAGCCATTGTCAGAATAGAATGCTTTGAACCCAAGATATGTCATATAGATATCCGCTTTGCTGGATATCTCAAAGGGTGAATGCATGGAGAGAAGTGCCGGTCCGCAGTCAAGCACGTCCATGCCGTATCTGGCAATGAATTTGGCAATGGTTCCGCCGCCTCCCTCATCAATTTTTCCCAGCTCTCCTGTCTGCCAGACAATTTTGTTTTTATTAAAAATATTTCTGATTTTCCCGACAAACTCTGCACTGGCATCACTTGATCCAGACTTGCCGGCAACACCTGTAAATTTAGTCATGCAGACACCAAACCCCAGTTTTGCAGCATTGCGTGCTTCATGGACATCTTTGTAGTCAGGATCCATAGCTGCATTCACATCTGCAGAAAGGCAGCAGGAATTTGTTAATGTTTTTCTTAAGGCCCGGCTGCCATTGGTGTTCTCCTTGAAAAAAAGCAAATCAGAAATAAAGTCTTCAAGAAAGTTTGATTTCGCTCCGCTGCTTCCTTCACTTCCAATCTCCTCTTTGTCAAAAAAGAGGGCAATGGCAGTTCTGTCTGCAGGCTGTTTTATATCAAGGAGCGCTTTAAGTGCTGTATAGGCACAAACCCTGTCATCCTGACCATATGATCCTATCATTGATCTGTCAAATCCAATATCCCTTGCCCGGCCTGCCGGCACCGCCTCAATTTCAGCACTGACAAAGTCCTCTTCCAGAATACCATATGTTTCATATAAGATGTTCAGTACACCCAGTTTGAATCTGTCTTTCTCTTTGTCACTGCCAATGGGAATACTGCCTGCTACAAGGTTCAGTTTTTCTCCCTGAAAAATTTCTGATATTTTTTTACTGTTCTGGGTTTTACCTGCAAGATGCGGCAGAAGATCAGTAACAGTAAATACGGGATCATCAGGTTTCTCACCAATATTTATATCAATGGTTTCATCTCTGGATGTTATGACTGTCCCATGAAGCGCCAGAGGGACAGCCAGCCAGTGGTATTTTCTGATACCGCCGTAATAGTGGGTCTTCATCAACCCTAAACTTAAATCTTCATAAACGGGATTCTGCTTGAGGTCAAGCCTTGGAGAATCAATATGGGCGGCAATGATGCTGGTTCCTGAAATAAGATCTTCTTTTCCCAGAACAGCCATGGCAACACACCGATTCTGGAAAATTTTATAAACTCTGTTTACAGGTTTCAGATTTTTTTCTCCCAGCAGGGTATCAATATTAGCAAAGCCTTTATCTTCTGCAGCTTTTACAATCTGTTTTGCAGCCTCTCTTTCACTTTTGGACGCATCTAAAAATTTTTTATATGCTTCACTGAATGCAAGGGTTCTGGTTTTCTGATGCTTTGTAAGCTTGTCAAAAACCAGTGTATCTTTTTTAAAAACTGTTTTTTTAAGTTTGCTGATCTCTTTTTTATTCATTCTGGAACACCCTTTTTTCGTTTTCATTTATATTATAATTCAAATACCAAACAGCTCAAGGAAATTATTGACGGCTCTTTTAAATCTATATTTCATATGAAGAGTCTCCCATCTGTCTGGAAAAGCAATGGGAGCAAACTCAACCCCTGCTTCATAGGAATAGTTGTCAAGCTTTTCACTGTAATTGTTTTTAATGATTTTTACAGGAGTCATAATCATACCCTCATAACTTATGACAGTATCAAGATCTCTGGATTCAACTGATTTGAGACCATTGTTTTTCAAGACAGTTTTTAAGGCATCATCTCTTATTTTTTCATCAACTGAAAAATTATTCTCGTTTGAACGGGCAGAAATTACTCCTGTGGTGATGATATAAGAAAATTTTTCTGATCTGAATTCATTTTCTGCCGGAATCATCAAGAGATTGTCGCTGCTGATTCTGTTTTTTGATGACTTCACATCATATCTGATATAATATACTGCAATACCCTCATAGGCTTGAATTTTATGGAGATATGCAGTTAATATGATCAGGATGACCATGGGCAGAGTGTAGAATAAATATCTATTATAATTTTCAGGCATGTTTTTTGTATATATTTTATTATCAGATTAAAGTTAATAATAAATTTTGACGATTCTTATCAGTAGCATGAAAAGTGGTCAGAAATCAATGTTAAAAGCTTTTATCAGCGGTTTGTTGCTTAACATAACAAATAAAATAGGAAAAAAAATGAAAAGATTAAGTATGGCTTTATTGGGACTTTTTGTTACAGCTCTTTTTTTTACAGGATGCAGCATGAACAGTGTTAAATCAGGCTTTACAGCCGGCGGTTCGGGTAAGGTCCTGGGCCCTCCAGGGGGAGAAATTGATGATCATAAAGTGGTCACTTTTTTTGTGATTGGAAAAGGGCTTGAACCTGAAAATGCGCTCTCCAAAGGTGAAGCAGTGCTTATGGCACAGCGGGCAGCTGTGGCAGACGGGTACAGGCAACTTGTAGAAAAGGTTCGTGGTGTATATGTGGATTCCTTTATGAGAGCAGGCCGCAATACTGTAGATTATGATACTATTCAGGTGCATACACAGTCATGGCTTAGAGGTACTGAAATTATGGAGATTTCAGAAGGTGAATATGGAATTACAAACATAAGAATGCGCCTGAGAATCAATTTTGCCAAAGATGGTATGGTATGGTGGCCTGTTGGAATCGGCAGAGATGTGAAACCCACTTTTTCTAAAGGTAAGACAGACCCAATAGCCGACGGAGTATAATTAAATTTTTAAGTATTTTTTAACTACCCGTTAATGGAGGTTACCATGGGCTCTTTTTTGAATAAAAACAGGCTCAAAATCATAGTTTCATCTATTTTTATATTATCATTTTTTTCTCCTGCGTCTATTTTAGGAGCGGGTTATCAGGAAAAAAAACTCTTTGATGGAGATTTTTACACTACAGAAGACCTGACAAGAAAAATTAAAACTCATAACAGGGAAATTCAGGTTCTTGATAAACAGATAATCGCCCTGAAAACAGATATTGACTGGCTGGTTTTAAAAATAAATCAAATTCAGGATTCCGGCAGAACAGCAGGCAGGAGTTTAAAAAAGTCCATCACCACCAAAGAAAAAATAATCAATACATTTCTTAAATCAAAGAACAGGCTTGAGTCCCTTGTGGAGTATTACTCTTCCATGCTCGACCCTGAAAGAGATCAAACCCTTGAAAAAATACTCAGGCAAAAAATACCTGAACCTAAAACAGGCAAAACATCTCCTGAACAGCAAAAGGCAAAGACAGCGGTAAAAAAGATAACTTCAAAAAAAGCCATTACCAAACCTGAAAAACAATCTGCTTCTCACCATGTTGCTAAAGCACCTGATAAAAATAGTTCCATATCCAGAATACAATTGCAAAACGCTGTCAATAAGGCTGGATTAGGTGACTGGCTGGAAATTAATGGCTCAGAAACCTGTCTTAGAATTGAAACAACACTGCCGATTCTTTTTCCTACAGGAAGCGCCAGAGTAGCAGATGAATACAAATTTTTTTTCCAGAAACTTGCAGACTTTCTTAAACCCTATGATATTAAAGTCATGGTCAATGGATATGCAGACACTGTTCCGATTCACAATAAAAAATATCCTTCCAACTTTGAACTGGGCGCAGCAAGAGCTGCCAATATAGTCCATCAGCTTGTCAACAACGGTCTGAAACCCTCCATATTCCAGATAGAATCCACAGGTAAATACAGATTTGCAGCAAAAGGCATGTCAAAGCAGAAAATTCTTGAAAGAAAAGCAGAAGTTACCGTTATTTTTTCTGGATAGCAAACCATTAACAATTCCTTCTGATAACAGGATCAAATCGAACTGTAGATTGATTAGAAAATAACTTAACTGTACAGGAAAATAAAACTCTGCCTGATCTGGAAGATGATGCTGTTTAATGTACTGTGTCAAATTGACACCTTCTACCAGCCTGATGTTCAGAAAAACAATCATTTGCTTAAAAACAATATTCCCCAAAAACAAATCCTTTATCTGAATTTTGAAGATGAAAGGCTACTGGGATTCAAGGTCGACCATTTCCAGGAAATCCTTGATGTATATTATGGCAGATTTCCTGAAAATAAAGACAAAACATGCTATTTTTTTTCTTACAGAAATGTTCCCATTCAGTTTTCAGTCATTTTTAAAATACCATGGCCTTTTTGCTGATATCCCTTATACATTTGGTTCAAAAACATCCGCTCCCCTGAGAAAATGAGAAAAGCTGTAAAAGATTCTTTCCGGAACGGCGGGTTCCCGGAAGTCCAGAATATAGAGTCCAATATGCAGATAGCCATATTGCAAGGCTATATAAATATCGTTTTGATGAAAGATGTTTCTGAAAAATCAAGAATGATTAATCCTGTAAAGATTTATGCCATTGATACAGGACTTATAAATGCAATGACATTTCAAAACAGTTCCAACTTTGGTCCGATTTTGGAAAACATGGTGTTTATGCATCTGCGCCGCAAAAATTACCGGATAGAATACGTCAATACGGTCAAAGGACTGGAAACCGATTTTTTTGCCCGCAACCTGGTAACTCATAAAGTTAAACTCATCCAGATTTTCTGACAGATGGCAGATAAAAAAACATTTGTCCGGGAATCCAGCGGACTGCAAAGCGCCATCTGGCACAAGAGGCTTTCAGTTTGTGGCTCAGAAAAAAAACCGAAGAATTGATGGACAGGGGATATGTTGACATGGCAAGTGAAGACAGGGAATTTATCAACACCGCCCTTAATGCTCAAAATGAGGTTCTTTCGTGAAGGACTTTCCTCTACATGGTGAAGTGTGGCCTGTAAACTGGAATCCTGCCAGAGGAAGCGAACAAACGGGATATGATACTGGTAACCAACAAAATCAAAGAATTTGAAAGGATTGATGGTATGCATCTGGAAAACTGGATTGAATAAACCTGATCCTGTTAGATACTGGCTTTTCCAAAAAATGAGGCGTTTTGCCCGGATTTCAGCATCTGGACATACCAGATCCCAACTGGAAAAGTTCTTCAGATTGAAATTGGCACTCTCCGATATGAAAAGGTGTCCAAAAAATTATGCTTAAAAATTTATATCTCCCCTTGATTTTATAGCCACTTTGAAATACAAGTTCAAATCATGAACAATCCTTTTGACAAAGAAATATATCTTAATCTGCTGAATCTTCTTCAAAAAGAGCTTGAATTGGCTCAACGTGAAATGAAAAAGAGAATGGGAGTGAGCCTTGGCAGGATTAATTATTTCATCTCAGCCCTTGCAAACAAGTGCATGATCAAGGTTGAAAAATTGAAAAAATCAAAAAATAAATCAGCTTATATATATCATTTAACTCCAAAAGGTCTGGAAGAGATGGCAGATCTCACACTCTCCTTTTTGAAAACTAAAATTAATGAGTACAACAAAATAAAAAAAGAGATTGAAATACTTTCAAATAAGATTGATAAAATCGATCCATCTTTTAAAAAAGATTTAAAGCACATAAGCTGATATTTATAAAATTTTAGATTGTAAAAGAGATTAAACCATCTGCACGGGGAGAGCTTGAAATCACAGATGTCAACAGGATTTATCTGGAACAGGGCAAATTAGATGTGGAATTGTTTGGTCGAGGCACAGCATGGCTTGATACAGGGACACATGAGGTCCCTTCTTGATGCAGCAACCTTTAGTAAAGTTGTGTCAGATCGTCAGGGATTAAAAATTGCCTGCCCTGAAGAGATAGCATATAGAATGGAACTCATTGATGACGGACAATTGGAAAAAACAGCTAACTCCTGTTCTTGTGTAACTATAATATCTGAGTTTTTTATATGAATATGATAATAATTTTATTGAGTTTACTATTTGGTTCTTTAGGTGCTTTGGTAATAAAAAAAAACGGTTTTAGACTGGACCTAATTGATGTACCGAACCATAGAAGCTCTCATAAAAAGGAAACTCCAAAGGGTGGTGGAATAGGGATTCTAATTGCATTTGTTGTCAGTTCGATCTGCTTAAACATTTCAATAGCATTCTGGATGCCAGCACTTGTTCTATCGGGTATCAGTTTCCTGGGCGATAGATTTGAACTGTCAATGAAATTTCGCCTTATAATTCAGTTTGTTTGCAGTATTATTTTTTTGATAGATGTCTTGTTTGCAACTGAAGTGGCGATTCCTGGTATCACTCTTTTTATACCTTTGTCTATTTTTATTGTCGGGACGGCCAATTTGTATAATTTCATGGATGGTATTGATGGTATCGCAGGGATTACAGGAGTTGTAGGGTTTACATCTATAGCCTGTTTCGGATATATGTCCGGCGTTGATACACACTATAGTATATTTGCACTATCAATCGCTTTTGCATGTGCCGGGTTTTTGGTATTTAATTTTCCAAAGGCAAAAGTATTTATGGGCGATGTTGGAAGTGTATTACTTGGCTTTGTTCTTGCCTGTTTGATTATTATATTATCACGGACATTTCTGGAATTTATCTGCCTGACCGGCTTTTTTTTCCCATTTTATGCTGATGAATTAGTCACAATGTTTGCACGGTTGAAGAGTGGAGATTCGTTGAAAAAACCTCACAGGAAACATATATTTCAGCTGCTTGTCAATGAATATGGAATTGCACATTGGAAAATTTCAATAAGTTACGGCAGTATACAATCCATGATTGGTCTGGCAATATTTCTTCTAAAAGATTTTGGCTACATATATATATTACTTTTATTATTGTTGTGTTTTGCTGCTTTTAGTGTATTTTCTTTCATTATAAGAACTAAATTAAGTATTTGATATTTTTATAGTGTGAGAATTATATGAAAATAAGATCTTTCAGAAAATTACTAATTATTATGATTGCTGATATTGCATCGGTCATGATGTTGTCAACGGCCACGGAAAAGTGAGCCGTTTTCGGTCATCAAAATTGAGCCGCTCCTGATTCATTTTTTAAATTCGTATCATTTTTTTGCCCCATTTTTCCTTTCAACCGGTAACTGTAGGACTGATGTTTGGGGTCTGTAGGCACACGCCATTTTTCATCAATCCGTAGAATCTCCCATAAATAAAGGGCTCCAGCGATTTTATAAACTTACGGGTCCCAAACCCAAGCTAATGATTTCAGTATCTTACACATGAAAAATGGAAAAATTTCTGAATAACTGTCAAACTTTAGTCTGGATCAAATCTGGTATGGAAACCAGATACAAACGGTTTCTTTGGGAAGCTGTATATCAGCAGGAAGCAGGAAACAACCGCCGATATCCTTTACGGCAAGGTCTTACCGTACCTGCTATTTTTTTATTTTTTCATTACGATTTTGTATATAGGCATCTTTAAAAGTAATATAGGGATCAAATGCAGCCTCTTTCAAAGCCTCATAGTCTCCAAGGCGAAATGAAACGGAATTAATGGTATCAAATGCCTTTATTCCCAGGCGGGCCTCCCAGGGGTCTACATAATTAACAGGTGTTAAAAAGGAATCTCCAACAAGACCAACAGTATCTCTTAAGGTTGATGGTCCAAGTATTGGAAGCACCAGATAGAAGCCATTGCCAATGGAATATGAACCCAGCGTCTGCCCAAGATCCTCATTGGAAGTGTTTAACCCAAAGTCATTTTGAGCCACCGGGTGAACACCTGCCAGGCCAAAGGTTGTATTTATTAAAAATATTCCAACTTCAGTTCCTGCATCTTTGACTTTACCCTGTAAAAGGCTGTTTACAAATCGGACGGGAAACAGAAGGTTGTGAAAAAAATTTCTAACTCCCTTGCGCATACCAACGGGTGTAATGGCTTTATAACCTTTTGCAAGTGGTTTTAATGCTGCAAAATATAGGAAATCATTAAAGGAATATATGGCATAATTAAAATAATAGAGAGGATCCGCTATGTCACTCACCAATTTTGTGTCATCAAAATTTTCATCAAACAAATCATCATCAAGTTCATCAATGGGTACTTGTTCATCGGATACAGTTTCCTTGTTCTGAGCAGTCAGAATTCCAGTGTCCTGATTTGCTGCCGGCGAATCATATAAATCTGTTATACAATCACCTGATAAAACAGGATCGATGCTGCGGGTATCCTGGGCAAAAGCACTCAGATTCATTAAAGAGACAATTAAAGTCATGCTGAAAATAAAAAAACAGTATCTTTTTTTCATATTTCCTCTATTTCCCATGAATTTAGCATACTGACTAATATTTAAATGATAAATAAATTTCCTGACAATTGACTCAAGATCAAGTGATGATTCAGTATTATATATTTCTTCTCCTGGGCCAAGCATGATATCAGAACCTCCCGGAAGAATATCAATATATTTTTGTCCAATTATACCCGATGTCTTGACAGATGCAATAATATCTTCAGAGAGTTCAATATCATTATTAATACTCATTTCTACTTTTGCAAGCAGTTGCTTACTGTCAATGCTCATATTTGAAACTATACCAATTTTAATCCCTGCCATCTCAATCCTGGCACCGGTCTTAAGCCCTGATACAGAAGTAAAAAAACCATGGAGAGAGTAGTATTTATCCTGGCTGAAATTGAGTGACCCAAGCGTAACAAAAAGGTAAAAAGTGCATAAAATGCCTGTAATTACAAAAAGCCCTACATAGAATTCAGTTTTTCTCCTGTTCATGCCATCCCTTCATTTGTACTTCATTTAAAAGTTTTCGCCATTTATAAAATTGTTGACTGTTTTACTCTGGGAATCAAACAACTCCTCTTTTGATCCTTCAAATTTAATAACTCCCTCATCCAGCATGGCAATACGCTGGCAGATATTAAAAATTTCAGGGATATCATGGGTAACTATCACAGCAGTAAATCTAAATTTCTGCTGATACTCCTGTATCATCAAATGTACATTTTTTTTTCTAACAGGGTCTAGCCCTGTAGTGGGTTCATCAAACAAAACAATCTCAGGATCAGTTACAAGAGCTCTTGCAAGGGCCACACGTTTTTTCATACCGCCTGATATCTGGGCAGGGAATTTATCCTCAATTCCTGTTAAACCCAGCTGCTCCATTCGGGTAAAAACCTTTTTTTCCACATGATCTTTTGGAAAAACTGAATTTTCAACCAGTGGAAGAGAGATGTTGTCATAAATATTCATAAAATCAAACAAGGCATTATCCTGAAACATATAGCTCAATGCCTTCTGGAAGCGTATTTTATCGTTGAAAGACAATTGTTTGAGGGGCTTCCCATAGATTAGTATATCCCCTTCATCCTGATCAACAAGCCCTATAATATGTTTTAGCAGTACAGATTTACCACTGCCGCTTTTTCCAATAACAGCAAAAATTTCACCATTGTACAAAGATAAATTAATATCTTGCAGAACCCGATTGGTTCCAAAGCTTTTTTTGATATTTTTAAATTGAATGAAAGGAGTCTTCACAATTTAAACCAGAAAAAATGTTATAATATAGTCAGAGATAAAAATAAAAATGCAGGATTGTACCACTGCATTGGTTGTGGACAAACTGACACCTCTGGCACCAAAACCTTTCTTGGAAAGGTGAGTATAAAATCCTCGATAACAGCAGATGGTGGTTACAATTATCGAAAAAGCAACTGCTTTATAAAATCCTCCGGAGATATCATGTATATTTACACTGGATATAGCACTCTCCATATATTCAAACTTATTTATCCCGAGCATAAGTGATCCTGAAATAAAGCCTCCAAAAAGGCCGAAAACATTAAACAGTGCTGTCAGCAGAGGAAAGCTGATAAGAGATGCTGTAATTCTTGGAGTAAAAAGAAACCTTATCGGATTGATGTGCATGGTTTGAAGCGCATCAATCTGTTCGGAGTTCCGCATGACGCCGATCTCTGCTGCCATTGCAGACCCTGCCCTTGCAGTGACCATGATAGCAGTAAAAACAGGGCCTAATTCACGTATCAAAGATATTGCAACAGCAGAACCCAGAGCTGCTTCAGAACCAAATTTACGAAGAGTGTAATATCCTTGAAGACCCAGCACCATTCCTGTGAAAAAGCCGGTTAATGCAATTACAAAAATAGATTTGGATCCAATAAAATAGGTATGGTCAAAAATTTTTTTAAATTGAAGAGGCAGAATAAAAATATTTATCGCCCCATTTAGAAAAACATTAGGATTCTGCCAAGAGATTCAACATTTTTTATAATTTGTGCACCCGTTTTTTCAACAAATTTAATTCGCATGTGAACCTTATAGCTCTTAAAGATATCAAATTCAAGATTCAATTTTTCTCTTGTTTTTTTAGGGTAGCTTCAGAATATTTTTTTATCAACCGGTTTTTAAAATTTATCGCCTGCATAACTGTTTAGTGTATAATCACTGCCGCTGCTTGAAACAAAAACAGCGCCATTCTCATCAGTTCTAAAGATATTTATTCCCATTGCGCGGTATCTTTTTAAAACTTTTTCATCGGGGAAACCATACCTGTTTTGCCAGCCACAGGATATTATCACACTTGAAGGGGATACTTTTTCAAGAAAAATTTTACTGCTTGATGATAAACTTCCGTGATGAGGCGCCAGCATAACATCAGAATCAAGGTCCATATCCATTCGTCTGCTTAAGTTTTTTTCTCTAAGTTGCAGTATATCACCTGGAAAGAGCATTGAAAAATCATTATAAATCACTTTAAAAACAAGGGAATTATTATTCAGATTATATGAAAATTCCTCTTTTGAAGCGTCAAAAAATCTCAATTTCACACTTTCAAGATCTAAATATTTATTATGTTCCAAAGGGTTATATATTTTGATGTTATGTTTTTTACAGGTTTTTATTATGGTGTCATAATTTTCTGAATCCCGTATATCACTGTTTTTTATCAACATGTTAACACTGAAATTATCAAGGATAAAAATAATACCATTTAAATGATCAGACTCAGGATGAGTTAAGATAACATAATCAACACGCTTAATTCGTTTCCCCCATAAAAAAGGGGCAATGATATACCTGCCGGTATCAAATGTGGAGATATCAGAAAAACCACCACCATCTACTAATATATTTTTGCCTTCGGGTGTCTGGATAAAAGCGCTGCTGCCCTGCCCCACATCAATGACTGAAACCTCCAGGTTGTCAGCGGGCGGTCTGGCTGCACTGATATAGATAAAATTAAAACCAGCCAGAAGAAGTCCTGCAAGTGCTGCGGAAATGGAAAATTTTTTATAACCCTTCAGGATTAAAAACAGCGCAGAAAAGACCAGATAAACTGCTGCAATCTCAACCCACTGAAGAGTCACTGTCCTTGTCCAGGAAAAAGGAAGAGTGACTAACAATTGAGAGATTTTTATCAATAAAGGAATAAGGTTGCTACACACCTGGATTATGAATCCTGCAAGAACAGGAAACCATGAAAAAAAGAGAAGAGAAATCAGTCCAAGGGGCAGCACAATAAATCCCAGAACAGGGATGGCAATGAGATTGGATACCAGAGTCACTGTAGAAACAATATTAAAATAGTGTGCAGTCAGAGGCGATGTTCCAAGGCCTGCAAAAAGAGTTATAAAAACCATTAACCCTGCTTTTGACCCTATATTTTTCTTCAGCATTAAAGAATGCTGTTTTAACAGAGAAACTCCATAAATGATAAAAGCAACAGCAGCAAATGACAACTGAAATGATATGGAAAAAAGGGAGGCAGAATCCAATAACAATATCACGATGCCTGCAAATGAAAGACTGGAAATAATATCTTTCTCTTTTTCCCGGATTAAAGAGAATATAAGAACTGTTATCATTATCAGTGCGCGCTGGCATGATGGGGAAAATCCCGTAAAAACAGCATATATTACCAATGGTACAATACTTAATATACCGGCAGCTTTTTTTGATTTTCCTGATATTAAGAACCCTGGCACCAATGAAAAAATCCAGTAGAAAACAGAAAAGAACAGAAAACTGACAATGGAGAGATGAAGACCTGAAATTGCAAGAAGATGGCTGATTCCTGCTTTGGAAAAAAGATCCCTTACATCACTGGGAATGATCTCTTTTTTGCCTGTAATAAGAGAAGCCATAATTTTCCCTGGAACGGAATAACCGGCCTGGTTTAACAGAAAAAAGAAATAATTTTCCCTCAACTCTTCTATTTTTCTGATCAATTTTGAAAAAGAATCAATTTGCGCTTGATTTGTTAAAATCTTGATTTTATCTGCTCCGCTCCATGCCGAGCCATACACTTTTTTCAATTTCAAATATCTCTTATAATCAAAGGCGCCTGGATTTTGAAAGTTTCGAATGGATCTGATGGATGATCTGAATTGTATTATATCTCCATATCTTGGCATCTGCTTTGATTTTCCGTAGATACTGAGTTGGATCCTTCCTGAAATGTTTTTTTGTCTGCCTTGTTTTGTTATAATTTGTTGACATAAAAGCGTTACTTTCTGTTTTTGCTTATAGTGTTTTGTAAATGAGACAATTTTGCCGGTAAGAATATTATCTTTTGTATCAAGATAGCGGGCTATATGGTCCAGCGGCAGGTCAGGGTCGACCCTTGATTGAATGGAAAAAAAACCGAAAACAAAGAGGACAAGCGAAAAAATAAAAATCCCCTGGTTTTTTTTATGGTAAAAAAAAGACCAGGACAGAATAAGCAGAGAAAAAGCAGCAAAAAAATAGAGAAATGTTCTATCAGCAGAAAAATTTCCCACGGATATCCCTGCTGCCAGAAAAGAGAATATAAATAATATTTTCACTTCATACGTCTAATATCAGCACCCAGCAATGAGAGTTTTTTTTCAATGGTTTCATATCCCCTGTCCATATGATACACCCTTGAAATAGTTGTCGTCCCCTGCGCTATAAGCCCTGCAATAACAAGGGATGCACTTGCCCTTAAATCCGAAGCCATTACAGGTGCTGCCTGCAGTTTCTCAACACCTCTGATGGAAGCGACATTGCCACTTCTTATGGAGATATCAGCACCCATTCTCAAAAGCTCATTTGCATGTATAAAACGGTTCTCAAAAACAGATTCATGTATCATGCTGCTGCCATTGGCGATTGTCATCAACGTCATGAACTGAGCCTGCATATCCGTTGGAAAGCCCGGATATGGAAGGGTTTTAATATCAACACTCTGAATTGTCTTAGAACCAATTACCCTGATACTCTCCTTAAAAATTTCAATGGATGCCCCTGCTGCTTTCAGTTTGCTTATAATACCACCCATATGATCAGGTTCACAACCTTTTATCAGAACATCCCCGCAGGTGGCAGCAGCAGCAACCATAAATGTTCCTGTTTCTATCCTGTCCGGTATTATTTTAATATCTGCAGGAGAGAGTTCTTTCACGCCCTCTATGGTTAAAATTGCAGTGCCTGCATCCTCTATTTTTGCACCCATTTTATTCAATGCTTCTGCAAGGGCAACTATCTCAGGCTCTCTTGCAGCATTTCTCAAAATACTCTTCCCTTTTGCAAGGACTGCGGCCATCATTAAATTTTCAGTGCCTGTCACAGTAGGCATATCAAAATAGATTTCACTGCCCACAAGTCGGTCTGCTCTTGCTTCAATATATCCATGTTCTATACTGACAGTTGCGCCAAGGGCTTCAAGACCTGAAAGATGCATATTTACAGGCCTTGCACCTATGGCACAGCCACCCGGTAACGAAACCTTTGCATGACCGAATTGTGCCACCAGAGGACCTAACACAAGAATTGAAGCTCTCATTTTCCGAACCAGATCATATTCAGCTTCAATTTTATTAATGAATGAACCATCCACTTCAAGACATCCCGGGGATGCACTGCACTCAGCCCCGAGATCTTCAAGAAGAAGCCTCATGCTGGTTATATCCATAAGATCCGGTACATTGGAAAAACATATTTTACCATTAACCAGAATACTTGAAGCGATTAAGGGAAGAGCTGCATTCTTTGCCCCGCTTATATGTACTTCACCTTTAAGCTTTCTGCCGCCAATGATTTGAATTTTATCCATAATATGATCAATCCTGAAGTGATGTTAAAAAAGGTTTTGGTGAAAACGCCAAAACCCTTATTTTTTGATGGTACCTGGGACGAGAATTGAACTCGTACAGTGATTATCACCGAGGGATTTTAAGTCCCTTGCGTCTACCAGTTCCGCCACCCAGGCATAATTCATAATTTTCTATAACATTTTTTATAATTTTGCAAGAGATTAACGGTTTTTACCAAGAGCAGAATATCCAATACCCATACGCTTTTTGACATGGCACTACTTATTCACTCCCTTTCGCTCCCTGTTTGAATTCAAACAGGTCTTTGCGCCTGTGTGGAAGAAAATATCTCATTTTATGCGTTCTTATCTTATCTAATGCAGATTTTTTTAAATCGATAATATGTACGCCCTCGTTCTGATCAATTGATTTGTATATAATATTACCATCCGGGCCTATAAGGAGAGTGATCCCTGGAAATACCAGCCCTTTTTTGTTATCTCCGGTTCTGAACCCGAAACATAACCGGTTAGATTCATCTCTGGAAAAACAGCTATTTTTGCCTTTTTTTTATACGCCTTTGATATGAAATCAAAAGTAGAAACCACATTATTTTTAAAATCTCCTGCAATACTGTTTTGAACAATCAGGGCAGCTTTCATACACTTTTATAATTTAAAATTAGCACTTATTTTAAATACTTTTGTTGCAGGCAGGTTCAGTAGGGTCTCAACCCCTGTTTTTTGTGAGATTTCATTGAGGTTTTGTTCTATTATTTCAATGGAGGGGGCAATAAAGGTAAACCAGATATTAAATTGATGGTCTCTTTTATAATTGTGTGTGACTCCTGAGCAGGCGTTTACCGTTTCTATGAAAAGTTTTAATTTTTTTTCAGAAACCTTGGCAGCACAGAGAGTAGAGTAATATCCAAGTTTGTCGGGGCTGAAATTACCGCCGATACGTCTTATAAACAAATCCTCTTTCATCTGGGCAACTCTTTGAATTAATTCATCTTCTGAAATATCAAGCTGCTTGGCAATGATTTTATATGGCCTTGAAGAGAGTGGGAAATTAACCTGAATGTTATTAAGAATTTTTTTATTGATGTTGTCGATTTCAGCCATTTTATTGTTCTCATGTAAAAAAAGCTCTGTATAGAAATACAGAGCTTTTAAAATTCAAAATTCAAAAATTTGATTTTTATACTATACACATCCTGTCGGTTTTGGGAGACCTGCCATTTTACATGCGCCTTTTCCAGGACCGGATGGATACAGCTCATAAATGTGTTTAAGTTTAAACTTGGTAAGTTTGGAAAGAACACGTACCATTGGGGCAATTCCATTTTTTTCATAATAATCCTGGAGAACTTTAATCAGTTTCCAGTGTTCATCATTCATCTCTTCAATACCTTCCTGACCTTTTACATATTCAACCCACTCGTCGCAATAAGTATTGTAATCAAGAAGAAATCCATCTTCATCTATTTCAAAAGATTTACCTTCAAAATCTACTGTTGCCATTTAACCTTACCTCCTGTAGTTTATTTACTTTACTATCATTTTAAGACATTTTGTCTTAGCTTTTATATATGAAAACTAAACATATATTAACAAATGGCAGCTTGTCAATATAAAATCATTTAGATTTAATTAAAAAATATCTTATAAAGGGTCATTTCAGGAATTGTCAACATTAATTGGACAATCAATCAAAAATGACATAAAATATTTTTACTCTAAGAATTTTCATGAATGTTTTTTTGGAATAAAAAGTATAATTTGTGCTGATTTGTATTGATAATGAACAAAATAGTTATAATCTGCGGCCCCACCGGAATCGGAAAAACCTCATTTGCCATAAAACTTGCAAGATTTTTTAACGGAGAAATTATCAGTGCTGACTCTATGCAGATTTATAAGCATATGAATATTGGTACTGCCAAACCAGATGCTGAGGAGTTAAAGCTTGCAACACACCATTTAATTGACTTTTTGGATCCAAAAGAGAGTTTTGATGCGGGTTTGTATATGAAAGCTGCTGATCAGAGCATTCAAAAAATCATAAATACAGGTAAAATTCCTATTGTAGCAGGAGGGACAGGGCTCTATATCAGGGCGCTTTTGTATGGACTGTTCAGAGTCAAACCGGCTTCTCAAGATGTTTTGAAGCAGTTGAACAGAAAACTGAATGGAAAAGGGACCCTTTTTCTTTATAAAAAACTTGTAAAATGTGACCCTGAAGCTGCAAAAACAATTCATCCAAATGATGCGTTCAGGATAATCCGGGCTCTGGAATTTTATAAGACGAACCAGCAGAAAATTTCTAAAAGGAAAACAGACCACAATTTTAAAAAAAACAGGTATGACTATATCAAAATAGGCTTGTACGAAGAGAGGGAAAAACTATATGAACGTATCAATAAAAGAGTGGATATAATGCTCTCTCAAGGTTTGTTAAAAGAGGTTGTCAATCTCGTTGAGAGCGGGTATTCTCTCAGCTTAAAACCGATGCAGTCAATCGGTTATAAACATATGGGCATGTTTATTAAAAATGAGGTGGGGTGGGAAGAGGCTGTAAGGCTTTTGAAGCGTGATACAAGAAGATATGCCAAAAGGCAGTTTACATGGTTTAACAAGGAGAGAGATATTTACTGGGTGAAATTTTCTCAGTTAGAAAAGGCCAAAAGTCTGATAAAAGAATTTTTGACATAATTTTGCAATTTTCATATAGTCCTCCTGTTTTGTCTGGTTAAAAAATGGTCAGATATGTTTTTGAAATAAAAATATTATGTGCTGGAATTAAAACGGATGGCCCTTAAATATTCTCATTTTTTGCACCACAGCCTGCTGTTAATATACACGCTCATCCTGTGCCTCTCGTCGTGTTCAAAAATGCCTGTACAACGCACTTCTGAAAAAGAGAAACAGACAGAAACTGATATTGTCACCGGTGAATCTGCAACTTCTGACCCGGATGAAAAAAAGAGTGCAGAAACGATTAAACCTTCATTGATAAAGATTTTGTCTGATCAGGCAAGGCAGTTTGCGATGCACGGAGATTATCAGAATGCTCTCTTCTTTTATAATCAGGCGCTTGCCCAGGCAGTAAATGAAGAAGAGAAGTCTGTGCTTATAACAGAGATTGACTCACTGCTTTCACAAACTCCTGCCAGGGTGATAAAAGAGTTGATTGACATAAGAAATAGTATCCTGCCAAGATCTTTGCTGATGTACTGGCTGGGCGTGAATCATGCAGTGGAGAACAATGCTGTTGAGGCCATAAAGGTCCTTGAAACTTTTTTGTCTGAATATCCGGATCACGCTTCCTATTCAGAGATAGTTGAACATGTTAAGGCCATAAAAAATTCAATCTTTGAAAGGGACACAATCGGCTGTCTTCTGCCCTTAACAGGCAAATATGCAATTTTTGGACAGAGGGCATTAACCGGAATCCAGCTGGCAATAGAGGATTTGTCAAAAAAATACTCTAAAGAATTCAAGATTATAATTATAGATACGAAAGCAGATCCTGAAATCGCAGCCAGAGGTGTCGAAGAATTACAAAAAAAAAATGTTGCAGGGATAATGGGACCTCTGTTGAACCCAGATAAGGCGGGTATTGAAGCGCAAAGACTTAAAATTCCTCTGATCGCTTTAACACAGAAGCGTGATTTCCCCCCCAGGGGAGATTATCTGTTTGCAAATTTTATTACACCTCAGATGCAGGTTCAGACGATTGGGGCTTATCTATTCCAGGAGCTTGGTATAAAAAAGGTGGCTGTTCTCTATCCTGATGAAAAGTATGGCAAAGTATATATGGAGCTTTTCTGGGATGTTGTAGATGAATACAAAGGTGAGATTGTCGGTGTTGAATCCTATGATGGTAAAAAAACAGATTTTAAAGAGCCGATACAGAAACTGACTGGAGAGTTTTATCCTCTCCCTGATTTTTTAAAGCCTAAAACCACTGAATATGAATTTATGCAGTTTTTACCGTTTGATATCCAAAAAGAACCTGAGGAGGAGGAAGAAGAGAAAATTGAGATAGATTTTCAGGCACTGTTCATTCCTGATTCACCTTCCACAATCAACATGATACTGCCCCAGCTGGCATATAACGATGTCACAGACATCTATCTTGTCGGGACAAATTTGTGGCATCATAAAAGCCTTTTAAAGGATTCAAAGGGGTATAATGAGAATGCTGTTATCAGTGATGGTTTTTTCAGTGACAGCAGGAACCCCGCTGTTATTGAGTTTACAAGCAGGTTTGAATCAATGTTTGATAAAAAACCCAAATTTCTCGAAGCGATATCCTATGATACAGCATCCATGTTTCTAACATTTGCCATGGATGAACAGATTGATTCCAGGCATGCCTTAAAAGAGTCTCTTCAGGGCCGGCGGATTTTTGAAGGTGTCACCGGAAGGACTATTTTTGATGAAAATGGCATAGCTCACAGGCAGCTTTTTCTCATTACAGTCAAAAAAGGCAGATTTGTTGAAATTATTCGGTAAAAGCGGTGTCCTGACCCGTTGCCTCCAGGACTGACTGCCAGAGTCTTCCCTGGGGGTCCAGTTTCTTGCGTTTTCCTGAAGATGCATCCATGGGGATATGTACATAATGATTATTCCAGAAACTGACCAGTAATTTAGTCTTTCCAGCCATGCCTGCATGAACGGCTTCACGGCCCAGAAAACCGCAGAAAACACTATCATTTGCATTGGCTGGCAGGCTCCTGATAATATAACTTGGATCTATATATTTTATTGAAACCGGTGTATCTTTTTCCTTAAACCACTGCTTGATTTTATCTTTAAGAAAAAGGCCTATATCCTGCAGTATAATATTGCCGGATGGATCAAACTCTTTTCCCTGATTTTCAAATAGATTCTGGCCGGCGCCCTCTGCAACTATGATAACTGCATGTTTCCGCTGGGAAATCCTGTTCTCAAGGGCCTGCAGAAAACCGGTTTTTCCATAGAGGGAAAAATCTACTTCAGGAATAAGAACAAAATTGGCATCCTGCTGGGCAAGGGCTGCTGTTGCAGCAAGAAAACCGGAGTGTCTTCCCATCAGTTTTATTAAACCGATTCCATTGGGATATGCAACCGCTTCATTGTGTGCCCCCTTTATGGCAAGGGTTGCAACATCAACTGCAGTGTCAAACCCAAAGGATCTGGATACAAGATGAATATCATTATCAATGGTTTTGGGAATACCGATGATTGAAATTTTCAGTTTTCTTTTTTCAATTTTTTCTGCAATTTTTTTGGATGCCCTTAAAGTTCCGTCACCACCGACCATAAAAAGAATACCAATACCCATTCTTTCAAGGCAGTCAACTATCTGGTCAATATCCTGAGTTCCTCTTGAAGAGCCTAAAATTGAACCACCGGTATCCTGAATTCCTGAAACAGAGCCAGGATTTAAATCAATGACATCGTGTTCATAATCAGGAATAAATCCCTGAAGTCCATATTTTATTCCATAAATAGTCTTCACTTTATAGATATGGTAAAGCTCCAGTACAATGGATCTTATAATATCATTTAAGCCGGGGCAGAGTCCGCCGCAAGTTGCAAT
>CAYZCC010000012.1:1241-1758 GCA_964476805.1 uncultured Desulfobacula sp. | reverse complement strand
GCAATGGCGCATTTTAGTTTGCTTGGATCAAAAAATATTTTTTCCCTGGGGCCTGCCGGGTCAAAATTGATATTTTCTTTCAAGGATGCGTTAAGATTGTCCATTTGAACATTAACTATAACCCTGGAACCATCTGAGACAAATTTTTTTGAAGGCTCCCCTTTTCTTGTCTGCTGTTTTAAAGGAGAGGTGATTTTTGCTTCTCCAATGGTTGGGATTTGTGTATCAAATTTTAAGCCTGTCATCTGCTTCCTCCGTTAAATTGAAAAGACCCCTTTCCAAGGATATCGTGTAAGTGCAAAAGCCCTTCAAGCCTGTTTGATTTGTCTACAATGGGCAGCACGGTAATCTGATATTTTTCCATCAGGTTCAGTGCCTCGTATAAAAATGAATCGATCCTTAATGTATATGGGTTTTCACTCATAACCGTATCAACACTCTGGGTCGTAAGGCTCTCTTTGTATTTAGCAAGGGAATGTCTTATATCTCCGTCCGTAATAATCCCTTTAATTCTTTC
>CAYZCC010000012.1:0-1231 GCA_964476805.1 uncultured Desulfobacula sp. | reverse complement strand
TTCTTTTCTGTCCAGAACAATTACCGCGCCGAGTCTGAATTGATCCATCTGCTCTATTGCAGTGACAATGCTTGATCCTGTTGATACAATTGGCGCCTTGGATTTTTTAAACATCATCTCACCCACCCTGGAATTAAGCCGCTGTCCCAGGACGCCTCCAGGATGGGATTTCATAAAATCTTTTTTCCCAAATTTCTTTTTTGTGATTAAAACTACAGCAAGGGCATCACCCATTGCAAGCTGTGCTGTTGTGCTGGAAGTTGGAGCCATATTAAAAGGGCATGCCTCTTTTTCAACACCTGTATCAATTACAATATCACAAAGCTGAGCCATGGTAGATTCAGGTTTACCAGTAAACCCGGCAAGCTTACACCCGATATCCTTTATTACCGGTAGCAGCTGATTGAGTTCACTGGTTTCACCACTGTTGGAAACAGCAATGAAAACATCATTTTTGTTCACCATTCCCAAATCACCGTGAATCGCCTCAACAGGGTGCAGGAACATTGAATTTGTACCGGTTGAAATAAGGGTGGCGGCAATTTTTTTCCCAATAAGACCTGATTTGCCGATTCCTGATATGACAACCCGTCCGGTGGAAGCGCATATGGTGTTGACAAGTTTTTCAAAAGAGTGATCAATACGCTCTGTTAATTTTAAAATACTGTCAGCTTCTATTTTTAATACTTCTCTGGCTTTATCGATTATCATGATGGGTTTTTTATACTCGCTTTGTCTAATAAATGTTTAATTGTTATTGTGCAGTCGATGCGGTTTCAAATAATGTATTTAAGCTGTTCATATAATCCAAACTTACAATATCGTATCTGTTTCTGTCAAACAGATCCATCTTCCTTGCACTAAAACAGAATTGCGCATTATGCAAGGGTCTCAAGTCATAGAACAATTTTCTATCAGATTGTAAAAACAGATGAAGATCTGAAAACGTCACGCCATGCAATTTTTTTAGAACAATATAATAATTTTATCATTCAACGCAAACAGATTTTTTCCCAGACATGAATTTTCATAATTTCTTAATAATATCCATTAAAATGAACTCAGAGATTGACACTACGTTGATGTTGTGATAAGCAATTCTGCTTATGGGAAATTTATAGTTCATCCATTTTATAAAGATAAATACACAGGAATATTATTAATTTATGATACTTTAAACCAGATATCCCCTCTCATTTGAATAAATAATTTTTTTAGGCAAAATTTTATA
>CAYZCC010000011.1:12284-22164 GCA_964476805.1 uncultured Desulfobacula sp. | reverse complement strand
GTGATATTTTTCAACAATTTCAATGGATTCCGTATATTCGTTCGGACACTAATTAATGACATGCTATCAGCGATGCGCTGTTATTCCTGGTCTAAATTAAAGGCTGAATGAAGCGTTCTGACTGCAAGCTCAGCATATTTTGCCAGTATGACACATGATATCCTGATTTCTGAGGTGCTGATCAGTCTGATATTAATATTTTCATCTGCAAGCGCCTGGAACATTTTGGCTGCAACACCGGAGTGGCTTTTCATCCCAAGGCCAATCACTGAAACCTTGGCAATCTCCTGTGCTGTATGAACTTTAATCGTACCCATCTCATCTGCAACACTTTGTGATATCTCTCTGGCTTTTTCAAAATCATCTTTGGTTACAGTAAAAGTAAGATCTGTTGCTTTGTCAGAGCGTGTATTCTGGATAATCATATCCACACTTATTTCAGCCTCTGCAAGAGGCGTAAACAATCTGGCTGAAACACCCGGCTGATCCGGAACTTTTTTTAAAGTGATTCTTGCTTCATTCATGTCACAGGTTATACCTGATACAATGACACTCTCCATATCTTTACTCTCGTTGACAACCATTGTTCCCTCCTCCTCACTGAATGATGATCTCACATGTACAGGCACATTGTATTTTTTTGCAAATTCAACTGAACGTATCTGAAGGACTTTGGCGCCCAGTATGGCCATTTCAAGCATTTCTTCGTATGATATTCTGTCTATTTTCCTTGCACTGCTGCAGATCCTTGGATCTGTTGTATAGACACCATCCACATCTGTAAAAATTTCACATATATCTGCTTTTAAAGAGGATGCAATCGCTACGGCTGATGTGTCAGAGCCGCCTCTGCCAAGTGTGGTGATGTATCCTTCTTTATCTGCACCCTGGAATCCTGCAACAACTGCAATTCTTCCAGTTTCAACGGCATTCTGCAGGTTTTTACAATCAATATCAAGTATTCTTGCCTTACCTGACATTTTATCAGTCAGGATACCTGCCTGGAAACCAAGAAATGATTTTGCCTTGTACCCCCTTGATTTAAGGATCATGGAAAGCAGGGCCGCTGTCGTTTGTTCCCCTGTCGCAAGCAGGAGATCAAGCTCTCTTTTGTCGGGGGAGTCAGATGCCTGTCTGGCAAGGGAAATCAGATGGTCTGTTACACCTGACATGGCAGAGAGTACAACAACAATTTTGTCTCCATTATCAAATGCTTTTTGGACTCTGTCTGCAACATTATTAATATGTGCAATGTCTGCAACTGAAGTCCCGCCATATTTCTGCACTCTTAACGCCATATAAAAGCTCCTTTGTTTTGTTTATAAGACCATTTTGTCTATCAGATTTTTTCCATGTTGTCCATAGTGAGACAGCGATAATATCCTGTTATAACAATTATTAAATTCAAAATTGATTTCAATATCAAATTTAAAATTAATTTGTTCAAGAAGTTCAGGCCACTCAATAATAAGGATATGATTTTGACCGCTGAGATCATCAAAACCTGTATATTCAAGTTCTTCAACAGAAATCACCCTGTAAAGATCTATATGGCAGAGTGTAAAGCGTCCGGCAGGATATATATTTATTATATTAAATGTAGGGCTTGTGATGGTGTATTTTTCAGGTACTTTCAGCCCCTTTGCAAATCCTTTTACAAAAGTGGTCTTCCCGGCACCAAGTTCACCCTTAAGTGCAATACAGATACCCTGATCCACTTCTCTGCCAAGAGTGGCGCCAAGGTTAACAGTATTTTGGGATTTTTTTGATTCTATTTTTTTTTTAAATTTTGTACCCCTGTTCATGCAGACAATTTTTCTAAATTAAAAAACATTAAAACTCATAATTTAAAGCTGACATCTCTTTTTTGATAAGATGCGTATCACCCAGTCAGATATTTGTGAATGGCTCTGGGAATCATATTTACCATGTCTGTGGCAAGGAAGCCAAATTTTCCCATCTCTTCCAAGAGAATATCACCACACATACCATGTATAAAAACAGCTGCAAGCGTTGCATTTTCAGGCGAAAATCCCTGGGCGCAGAATCCTGCAATCATTCCGGTTAGAACATCCCCCATTCCACCTGAGGCCATGCCGGGATTGCCTGAAGGATTAATAAATATTTTTCCGTTTTGAAGAGCGACGATGGTTTGAGCCCCTTTTAAAACAAGAACACATCTGAATTTTTGTGCAAAATCTGAAGCGGTTTCAAGTCTGTTTTTCTCTATATCAGATGTTGTTGTATTGCAAAGTCTTGCCATCTCTCCTGGATGGGGAGTTAGAATTGCGGCCGCTTTTTTTGCTTTTAAAATTTCGCTGTTTTTTGCAATACAATTGAGTGCATCTGCATCAAGGATAATCGGCACGCTGCTTTTTTCAACCAGTTTATGGACAAGTTTTACGGCCCCTTTTCTTGTACCCATACCAGGACCCAGTGCAAGGGCTTGTCTGCCTTTCAGAAGTGTTTCAATTTCATCCAGGCAGTTGTCTGATAGATATCCTCTCTCTTTTTCAGGCAGAGGGTGGGTCATGGGTTCAACAACCATGGGTTCAATAATTTTATTCAGGCTTTTTGCAATTCCAAGAGTAACAAGACCTGTTCCACTTCGCATTGCAGCATTGGCACAGAGTCCTGCAGCACCTGTTTTTCCTATTGAGCCGGCAATGATAAGCAGATGACCATAACTGCCTTTATGGGCTTGAAATGCTCTGGCAGGAAAAAGTGGTGCAATGTCCTCTTTTTCAATTAAAGAGAGTTTAATATTTTTTTCTTTTGCAATAAAATCCGGGATTCCAATATCAACTGTTTTAAGATCACCTGTATACATATTCCCGGGATAGAGGATGTGCCCTGCCTTTGCAAAAGCAAAGGTTGCAGTGGCATCCGCTTTTACTGCAGTGCCAAGGGGCTGGCCTGTATCAGAGTTGAGACCCGAAGGAATATCAATGGAAAAAACAGGCTTTCTGCTGGAATTAATCAACTCAATAACATCTTTGAAAAATCCTCTTACATTGGAATTAAGGCCTGTTCCCAGAATGGCATCGATAAACAGATCATGATGAACAATCCCTGGCTTATGCTTATTAAATGCATCCGCATCCGGAATCTCAATAATCTGAGAATCCACAGACCGGTCACACAATTTTTCAGCAAGCGCCAGGTTGATTTTTGCATCCCCTTTTACTTTATCCTTTAAAGAGAGTAGAAAACAGGTGACTTTAATACCTCTCCCCATTAAATATCTTGCAATGACAAATCCGTCACCTCCATTGTTGCCGCGGCCTGCAAGCACTGCCACTTTTTTTGATCTGATATTTTTAAATTTTTCAAGAAGAAAATCAAAGGCGCCTCTTCCTGCATTTTCCATTAAAACAACTCCTGGAATACCAAAGGATTCTATGGTTTGTCTGTCTATCTCCTGCATCTGCCCGGCTGTTACAAGAAGCATTCAATACCTCCCTTCTTAATGACTAACATGACTCCATGACCTCTTTATACCTGAAACACGAAACAAGATGATCATTCACCATACCCACGGCCTGCATATGGGCATAGATGATTGTGGGACCTACAAATTTAAACCCCCGCTGTACAAGATCTCTGGAAAAGGCAGTGGATTCCTTTGTGAAAGCAGGTATCTGCTCATGGGAATTAAAGTGGTTGATCATGGGTTTGCCATCAACAAATCGCCAGGAGTATTTATCAAAGGAGCCGAACGCCTCCTGGATTTTAATAAAGGCTCTGGCATTTGATACCGCTGCATTTACTTTAAGCCTGTTGCGGATAATGCCTGGATCTGAAAGAAGCGTTTGGATTTTTTCTGGAGTGAATCCTGCAACTTTTTCAACATCAAAATCTGCAAAGGCTTTTTTATATCCAGATCTTCTTTTTAAAATTGTCAGCCAGGAGAGCCCTGCCTGGGCACTTTCAAGAGTGATAAATTCAAACAGTTTCCTGTCATCATGAACAGGCACTCCCCACTCGTCGTCATGGTATTTAATATATTCAGGATCATCTGTGACCCATTGGCATCGTTTCAATTTGTAACCCTGTATAAAGTTGGATTGTTTTTAAATTATATTCCCGACAGTGTGATTTCAATTTTCCTTCTCCTGGGTTCGTTGTCATGGTTGATTACGACAACCTGCTGCCATGTGCCCAGTAAAATTTTACAGTTGCGGATGGGCAGGGTAATGGAGGGTCCTATGAGGGCCGCCTGAATATGGCTGTGTCCATTGCCGTCATGCCATGCCAGTTCGTGGGCATACGCAATGCTGGGAGGTGCAAGTCTTGTGACTGCCTCCTTAAGATCAGACACCACACCCGGTTCGAATTCAATGGTTGTAACCGATCCTGTTGAACCCTTGTTAAAAACATGAATTGTCCCGTTAAAAATATTGGATGCCAGGACAATTTCCTGAAGTTCATGGGTGATGTCTTTGATGTCAGGACCTGTTTTCAGGTCTGCAGTCAGCGTGTGGGTTTTTATTTTATACGGTTCCATAAAAACCTGATAACAGATATTTATAAGGCTTGTAAAGGTTTTATATTGACCTGTATGATATTGATACCTATAATTGGTTCGTGTTTTTTAGGGATAATATTTATATGAAAGAGTAACTCTTACGGTTTGACTCTTTCATTTTTTATTGTGTGGCAGGCTTGTCGTATCTGCCTTGTGAAGTTTGGGGATAAAATGGATACAGACTGCTTTAACTGTATGGTCAAAATGAGAATATAGTGGAAAAGTCAGAGTATAAAATTGGATCAGGATACGATGTCCACAGGCTTGTAAGCAAAAGGAATTTCATTCTTGGTGGAGAAAAAATTGATTTTCACAAAGGTCTTGAAGGCCATTCCGATGCAGATATATTGATTCATGCAGTGTGTGATGCAATTCTTGGTGCTTTAGGGCTTGGAGATATTGGAGATCATTTCCCGGATAGCGATCCTGAGTTTAAAAATATTTCAAGCATGATTCTCCTTGAAAAATGCAGGGAATTGATGGAAATTCAAGGATATGAAATCAATAATCTGGATTGTATTATCTTTGCTCACGCTCCAAAAATAAGTCCTTATAAGGCAAAAATAAAAAACAATATAGCAGAAGTTTTGAATATTGAAATAGACCGTGTGAATGTCAAGGCAACCACGACTGAAAAACTGGGGTTTATTGGAAAAGGTCAGGGTATTGCAGCCCAGTGTACTCTGTTGATCAAAACGGTCATGGCCAATTGATAATGAGAGTTGCTTTTAAATTCGTATAAAAAATATGCAGGGAAAATATAGATGGCTTTAAAAGTTTATAATACTTTAAATAAAAAAAAAGAGAAATTCATACCCTTGAACAGGGGAAAAGTGGATATGTATGTGTGCGGTCCAACAGTATATGACACAAGTCATATCGGTCATGCACGCTGTGTGGTTGTATTTGATATGATTTACAGATGGCTGATGGCCCTGGGGTTTCAGGTCAGGTATGTCAGAAATTTACAGATGTAGATGATAAGATTATTAAAAAATCAAATGAGACAGGAGAAGCGTGCCGTGTTATTACTGAAAAATATATTGATGAATTCCACAAAGAGATGGATCTCCTCAATGTCTTAAGACCCGATGTTGAGCCAAAGGCCACAGAACATATAAGCAATATTATTAAGTTTATTAAAATGCTTATTGAAAAAAAGACAGCCTATCATGTTGACGGGGGGGGTGTCTATTTTTCCCTTGATACCTTTAAAGATTACGGCAGATTGTCCAGAAGAGATATTGAAGGGATGAGGGCGGGCGCCAGAATTGCAGTGGATAATCAAAAAAAGAACCCAATGGATTTTGTTCTGTGGAAGCCTGCCAAAGAGGGAGAACCTTTCTGGGAAAGCCCCTGGGGCAGAGGCCGGCCGGGCTGGCATATTGAGTGCTCATCCATGAGTTATGAATATTTCGGGAAAAGTTTTGACATCCATGGCGGCGGCAAGGACCTGATATTTCCCCACCATGAAAATGAGATTGCCCAGAGCGAAGCACTCTTTGGCCAGCAGTTTGTCAAATACTGGATTCATAATGGATTCGTGGATATTAATAATGAAAAAATGTCAAAATCCCTTGGTAATTTTATCATGATAAAAGAGGTTCTGGAAAACTACTCTCCTGAAGTCATCCGCATGTTTCTTTTATCAAAACACTATCGAAACCCCATTGATTACTCTGAAGATTCAATGAAGGAAGTTGGCATGGGACTTGACAGGATTTATGCTTTTCTTGAAAGATTGGAAAAAGCAGGTGTCAAAGATAAACCGGGTGAAGATGAACAAAGAGGGGAGCTGTGGGATAATTTTACCCGTGCCATGAATGATGATTTTAACTCTGCTAAAGCCATCGGTCTGATTTTTGAGGCTGTAAAAAGAGGCAATAAACTTCTTGATGAAGTTGATGATAATTTAAATCAGATGAGACATGATAATTTTCGATCTGTTTACAGTGATATTAAAGCCATATCCACCATTTTTGGTATATTTATGCTGGACCCTCAGGCATGGTTCAAGGCAAAAAAGGATAAGGGTCTGGAAGATAAGTCTCTTGACCCTGAAATGATTGAAGATTTAATCCTGCAGAGACTTCATGCCAGAAAAAACAGAGATTTTACCAAAGCCGATGAAATACGAAACCATCTTCAAGATAAAAACATAATCCTTGAAGATGGACCGGAAGGAACCACCTGGCGGGTGGGATAACAAAGTTTTCAGGAGAAAAAATATAATGTGTAGAAACCTGCAACCAGAATATTTTGAATTCAGACAGGAAAAGTTATGTTTATAACCACTGGGTGTATCATCTTATCAGCTGGAATATTTATGATGTTAAATGGCCGTAAAAAAACCAAGCTCCTTGAACAGTATGAACAGGAAAACCGCAGTTCAGATGGTACAATCCAGTTTGATAGTATAGAGTCATCTCGAACTCATGGCGCAAAGAAAAATTTATACAAAGTTATCATTATCATGGGTTTTTTTACAGGACTCTTTGGATTGATTTTTATAGGATATGGCGTATTTTTTTTATATTTACACTATCAATAAATACCCACGGCTTTTTTTTACTGACAGAAGATATTTTTAATATTGTTTATCATTTTAATGAGTCCCCGAAATTTTGAATTTATCCTCTTACCTCCTCTTTAACCTGGGTTGCAAGTTTGTACAAAATGGTCAGGGCAAGCAAGCCGGTTGCATATACTGCCAGGGTAATCATAATTTCCGGTATTGTAGGGGCATACTCTGTTATATGATGCAGAGGAGAGGGTACAAAACCTCCTGAGATCATACCAAGCCCCTTGTCAATCCAGGCGCCAAACACTATCATGCCGCAGGTATAAGGCAGCAGTTTGTAACGGCTCCTGTATTTAGGGATAACAAGCAGGATTGCGCCTGCAGCCATAAGGATGAGGGCCAGCCACATCCATGGCACAAGGGCGTTGTAACCGTGATATCCAAACAGCAGATACTGGATATGTGCTTTATGTCCCGGGATATTAGAGTAGTAAACCACAAATACTTCACACAAAAAGAAAAACAGATTGGCAATAATTGCATAGCAGACGATTTTGGAAAGTGTCTGCATTGCTTCCCAGCCCGGATCAAATTTTGTGAATTTTTTAATGATATAGCATAAGATGATTAACACTGCAGGTCCTGCGGCAAATGCCGATGCCAGGAATCTCGGCGCCAGAATTGCAGTCATCCAGAAACCACGGCCTGGAAGACCGCAGTAAAGGTATGCAGTGACGGTATGAATACCAATGGCAAATGGAATGGAGATCAGAACAAGCGGTTTTGTCCACCAGACAGGTTCCACCTGATTTCTCTCTGCCTCAAGGACCTTCCACCCCACAACAATGTTCAAAAACAGATAGCCGCAAAGCACCAGCATATCATAGAAAAGTATTGATTTGGGTGATGGATAGAGCAGTACATTCAGCATGCGGGTGGGTTGGCCTAAATCCACAACAATGAAAAGCAGGCACATTATTAATGCGGCCACTGCCAGAAATTCACCAAGAATTGTGATCCTGTGAAATTTTTCGTAATCATGAAGATAAAACGGGATGACAACCATGACACCTCCTGCAGCAACACCCACAAGATATGTAAAGTTTGCAATATAAAACCCCCATGATACATCCCGGCTCATGCCGGTTATCATAAGGCCATTCATGAACTGGTCAAAATAGAAAAGCTTTCCGATTCCAATGACAGCGAGCAAAAAGATTATCCATAACCAGTATCTTTTACTTCCTTTAAGAGCTATTTCAATCATCTTTGATCACCTTTACATGACATAATAAACAGAAGGCTTGGTTCCAAGCGACTGTTTGCGTCTGATTGTATAATGTTCATTTAAAATTCCCCTGATTTCAGATGCAGGGTCCTCAAGATCACCCACAACAATGGCACCGTGGGACGCTTCAACACAGTGGGGTTGTTTACCAAGAGCAAGCCTTTCAGCACAAAAATTGCATTTTTCCACAACTCCTTTTGTGCGGGTGGGAAATTCAGGGGCTGTCTCTTTGATAAACGGTCTGGGGTCCCTGAAATTAAAACTTCTTGCACCAAATGGACATGCTGCCATGCAGAACCTGCATCCAATGCAGCGGTGGTAGTCCATCAGAACAATACCGTCTTCTCTTTTAAATGTCGCCTGGGTAGGGCATGCTTTGGTACAGGGTGCATTTTTGCAGTGGTTACAGGTTACAAGAAATGGAAGGTCATGAAATTTTTCAGCAAGAAATTCATCTTCTTTGTCAGGAAAGGCATAGTGAAAATGCTCTTCCCATATCCATTTAAGTTCCTGTTTATGATTTACAGCTCTTGTGTCTGGATATTTTTTTGTATCAACCTCATGGTTAAAATCAGGTACATTATGTTCCTTGTGGCATACCGCAACAATATTTTCAACAACGTCATGAGTCATTTTTCTGGTATCAATTACCATGCCCCATCGATGGGCAGAAAGCACCGGTTCGTTTTTGGATTTATTTCCACGGGAACCTGCCTGAGAACCAGATGAAGCAAAGTTAATTGCCTGAGAAGCACCGAACCCTATGGCAGCAATACCTGCTACTTTAAGAAAGCGCCTTTTACTTTTTTTCATCATTTAATCTCCTTGGGGTTTGTGTGACAATCCCAGCAGTAGGGATCTACTGAAGCATAGGTATGGCATTTGTCACAAAATTTTGTTTTATCGTCATGGCAGCCAAGACATGATTTCTCACCTGTTGAAAGGCTCATGTTAAACATATGACCGTTTGCAGCCTTGTACTGCCTGTCAGCGTCCCTTACCACTGAATCTCTCCACTCATCAAGGAGGGACATGTGATTGGCCCTCATGTCATATTTGTCCAGCACACACTTTTCTGCCTCTTTTGCCTTACCGAGAAGTTCCGGTTCAGGCGCAGCCTCTGTGGTTGTCATCATATTAAACCAGAAAGGGGAGAGGACTGCCAGGACAAAAATCAGAAGCCCGGTGATGATTGTCGTTTTATTCATCTTATTCTACCTCCTCTTCACAGCCGGGTAAGGGTTCAAACCTCAAATCTTCCACTCTCTTTTTTTCACCGGGCAGAATCAAGGCATTTCCTACAAGTTCATGGACTCCATAAACTTCAACATCAGGCACCCAGTATTCGCACAGGGTTGAAAGTGCTGCCCTGTCAATGGCACACACTGTACCAAGGGTATTCACACCAAATTTTTCATGGACATATTTTAAAGCATTGGCCCTTGGAAGAGCGCCTGCCATTCTAAGTTCCATGTTTTCACCGGCATTTAATCCTGATCCTGAACCACAGCAGAAGGTCTGTTCTCTAATTGTGTTGGGTGGC
>CAYZCC010000011.1:3956-12274 GCA_964476805.1 uncultured Desulfobacula sp. | reverse complement strand
AACCTGATTTTTCATGTAAAAAATTCACAAACATTTTCAATTACATATCTGGGTTCATCAAGAAGACCCATACCCCTTGCAGGGTTGCATGAGTCATGGTAGGTCATGATACGATGAGAGTTTCTTGATGGATCAAGTTCAAGTTTTCCATGTTTGATAAGATCAGCAGTAAACTCTGTAATATGAACCATTTTTGTGGATTTGGCGTTTTCAAACTTAGTTCCTGTAATTGGATTTACAGGCGCTTCAAGAAAATCAGCAGGTCCGTTCATGGTGTCCATATATTGGTGGATGACTCTCCACATGTGACCGCATTCGCCACCTAAAATCCACTTTACACCCAGTCTTTTGGCTTCTGCATACATTTTTGCATTAAGCCTTTTCATGGTTTCATGGGAGGTAAAAAAGCCAAAGTTCCCGCCTTCTGATGCATATGTACTCCAGGTAACATCCAGTCCGTATTTTTCTTTAAGATATTTAAACAGAATCATATATCCTTCACAGGTATATGTGCCGGGATCTGCAAATACATCTCCTGAAGGTGTGATAAACAAAATATCAGCCCCTTTTTTCTGGAGTTGGGGCGTACAGTCAACTCCTGTAACATCTTCAATATCTTCAACAAAGAATTCAAGCATCTCTTTAAAAGCATGGGGCTGGATGCCAAGATGGTTCCCCGTCTGGAAACAGTTGGAAACCGGAGTGGCAATCCAGTCAATGTTAAGCCCTAAGAGATTGAAAATTTCCCTGGCCATGATGGTGATTTCAGCGGTGTCAATTCCGTAGGGGCAGAAAACTGAACAGCGTCTGCACTCTGTACACTGGAAAAAATAGTACCACCACTCTTTGAGAACACTCATGGTCATTGGTCTGGCTCCGGCCAGCGTCTGGCCGCCAGGTATTTTTTTTAAGATTTTTGCAGCCGTTGAAAAGTCATTTCTATATACCGATCTTAGAAGCTCAGCCCTTAACACCGGCATGTTTTTCGGGTCACCTGTTCCAAGGAAGAAATGACATTTATCCGCACAGGCACCACAGCGAACACAGACATCCATGAATATCTTAAATGTTCTAAATCTTTTTAAACGCTCTTTTAATCCGTTAAAAATAATTTCCTGCCAGTTGGCTGGAAGTTTCCAGTCCTCTTCAAGAGGATTCCAGGCTCTTGCATTTGGCAGTCCGAGAGTTTCAACGCTTTCAGGCTTTGCTGCATAACAGTACATCCCCGGTCTGATCTGGACAGGAGTGTTCATCCAATTATTTGAAGGAACTGGTTCTGCCTTCTTTTGCGGCACAAAATCAATTTTATCTAATAGCTCATCAGGTTTTATTTCATCAGACATTATATTATATTACTCCTTTTTATCCACAGGAAGTCCTGCTTCAATCATCTTATCTCTGAAGTGATCTTCATACGCTTCATATGTATGGGTTTTCACATCATAGTCCCAGGGGTTAATATGTCTTTTTGCACGGGTATTGTTTGCCATATTTCTTGTGGGGCTTAAGAATACGCCGCCCATGTGCATCAGTTTGCTTAAGGGGAAATATGCAAAAAGAATACTTACCAGAAAGACGTGGCTGTAAAAAAGACCGCCAACATTTTCAGGAATTGTCGGGCTCAGTGTTGCAAGACCCATGGTAAGTGTTTTAATGCCTGTTATATCAACCTTTGTAAAATATCTCATGGATATTCCTGTTACAGCAATTCCGATGATAAGAAACAGAGGGAAATAATCAGCTGCCTGGGATATATAGGTTACTTTGGCATCAAATATCCTTCTTGCAAGCAGAAACAGGGTGGCTGCAAGCAGTACGACTCCGGATAAAAAGAGGCCGGGAAGTCCAAGCTGCACGATGCCGTCAAAAAATTCAAGCATTTTAAGATAGGATGGTACAGGAGAGGTAAAAAATCTGAAATGCCGCAAAATCACCATCAGAAAGGAGTAATGAAAGGCAAGTGCACCTATCCAGAGGAAAATTTCCCAGGAGTAGGACAATCTGTTTGAAGCATTTCTGTTAAAGGCTGCTTTTGTGTTTCGAAACAGAGATCTGAAAAGAAAAATTTCAAGAACCATACGAACAAACACACCTTTTGAAGTATCAGGGTTATCAATGGAGTTTTGTTTGATCCAGGGCAGAGATTTCTGCTGCCCGCAGGTTGTTGGAATCCGGAACGGAACAGCAGAGGCTGCCCAGCCCATCACCTTGTAAACAAATCCTGCAAGAAAAACAATAATGGCTGCATATGGGAAAACAATTCCAAAGAACCATTGAAGCCCTGCTCCCTCAACACCTATGTATGCTATTATGAATAGCAGAAAAACAGCTGTCAGGGGAATCAAGTACTTTTGACTCATGTTAAACCACCTCGTTGTTTTATGCATCACCAATTTTTAAAATGGCCATACCAGTTAAGATCTATTTGAGCCGACGAGATCCTCTTCTGTCAGCTCAGTTACTAAACCTGCCCTTTCAAAAGCCCTGTGAATCCTTCTTTTACTCTCAGTGGCCTTTAAAAGGAATATCTCTTCTTTGCATTTCATAAACTTGTTAAACGCTGCCAGCGCAATATTATCCACAAGTTTATCAAATTTTCTCACCAGGCTGGCATCAAGAATATCTTCACTGATATTTTTTAAAGCAAAGACAAAACTGACCGCTTCTGATGCAGAGAATGAGTGGACTGCCCTCATGCGAATTATGGGATCAAGCTTTTTTTCAAGTTCCTGCTGGGTATAATCTTCTAAAATAAGATGGAATATATTCTCAATGGACTCTCTTGTAACAGATCCAATTGGGTTGTCAAACCGGTCAGACTCTTTTCCAAGAACCTTTGCTGTCTGGTCAGGATAGGTATCAATGGTCGCCTGAAACCATCTTTTAATAAATAGTGTTTTATTTTTATTTAATTCTTGTTTAAAAAACATATTTTATACGCAGCCATAAAAAATTAACTTGTTTAAAGGTTTTCTGATAGATGGATATAAACCCACTTAAATTGTATGTCAAGGGTTAATAAGCATAGAGAAACCAGGATATGAATGCGGCACCCCAACTGCAATTATTTTTCACAAGACAAAATTTTGTCTTGAATAAACAGGGGTACAATCTCTTTGTAGAATCAGTCTTTATTGCTATTTCTCATCATCATCCATACTCATCAATGATCTTAGAATTGCCAATGGACTTGCTCCCATACCGAGAATATCAAGTGCTTCCTGGCGCTTTTTATCCTTTTCAAACTTCCTTTTAAGTCTTATGTGATAAGCATCTTTAAGTTTTTCAAGAAGTTCGTCCATATCAAAAGGTTTTTCAAGATAGGAAAACGCCCCGAGCTTTTTTGCCTCTTTATAGGTAGCGACCCTGCCATGGCCTGTCAGGATGATAACCTCTAAAAAATTGTGATTTTTTTTAAGTATCTGAAGAAGTTCTATCCCGTTCATACCTGGCATTTCCAGGTCCAGGACGGCCACATCAAACCCTCCTTTTTCCGCTGCCTTTACTGCTGATTTACCTTCTGTGGCTGTTGTAACCTGAAAATCCCTTGATTCAAGCCTTTGGGCAAGGGGGGTTAAAAAATCCACCTCATCGTCCACCATGAGCAGGTTTATTTTTCTATCTTTAGCTTTCATAAAAATCACCTTTGTTTTTAATTAATATATCTTTAATTTACAGGCCCACTTATTATGGCTTCAACATATAAAAAAGTTCTGGTTCAAAAGCCCTTCTTTATGACCGGAACCTCTTTATATATAACTGCAATAAGCGCCTGGAACTGCTGTGCGTTTTTTGTGCAGCGGTCATTTAACCATTTTGCATATCAACTGCTTTAATGGGAACTGACTATCCCAATCATGGAAAGTCCTACAAGCAAGGACACCCATAATGCGAGGCCAACATAAACATAATTTTTCTCTTTAACATATACAACTGCGGATAACAGTAAGCCCCACAGAGCTACTGAACAGCCCAATGCGATGCCTGTCTGGGTAATTGCATCACCAAAGTTAAGATGTTTGAAATAAAAATGGCCGCCCGGGAATCCACCGCCAACTTCCTGCCAGATGGTTGCAGTATCCTTCCCCTGGAAAATGGCATCAAAGAGTTTATATGGATTCATGATATTTTTTTCAGGAAAAGCAACTGAAATAACCGGTCCCACCATGCAGACAGTACAGGATATAATGGTGATCCAGTAGACTATTGATCCGTATATTGATGCCGCTTTTGGTATGGCTGGTATTTTTTGTGTACTCATTGTTTTAACCTCCTCTATTACTGGGACAAGGTAAATTTAATGATTGATCGGGTAACTAACGAAAAGATAACCACAAAGACCAGGCCGTTAAGCCAGGCTGGCACTGCTCCGATAACACCCAGCATATTCAACCCTTTTGTTAAAAGGCCGAAACATGAAAAAAACATAAACCCGATAAGCAGAAAACGGACAAATCCGGCTTTTACCCGGACAAGAACCATGGCACCCAGAAGTCCGCCCAGCACCTGTCCCACCAGCCAGGGTGCTACAAAAGCAGGAATAATGGCCCCCATGAGCAGATATGGCCATATACCTATACAGTCCCCCATACCTAAAAGCACACCACTGTTGGCAGCTGCCACTTTAAGAGGAAGAGCCATGATAACGTTCTGGGCCGGAACAATTGCCCATCCAGCCCCCAGTCCAAAGAACCCGGATAAAAGGCCGACACCCACTATTGCGATTGAGATCCAGGCGGCCCGTGTTACAGGATAGTCAACAACCTTATTAAGGGAGACTTCAAAATATGGCTGAGAAAATTTGAAAAAATCTGTGAATTTATCTACTTTTTTAACTTCTGGCCATTCGATTTTTTTACCTCCCACCAGAAAGTAGACGGCCAGAGCACACAAAATACCCCCCAGGACCAGCCGGATGATTCCTTCACCTGTTGCACCCAGGTGCTGTGCAACAAGGATTGCCCCCTGGGCTCCTGCAAACGCCCCAATGCCATATGCTGCGGCACAGAAAATACAGATTTTAAGATTGGCAAGACCTGTTTTCATAAACAACCCTGTTGATACAAGACCGCTGAACATGGCCACAATAAGACCGGTTGCTCTTACAATCAGACTGTCTACAGACGTAAACGCCAACATGAACGGCGTGAACAGCACACCTCCTCCGATACCGCCAATAACTGCCACCATGGCAATGGCAAAACTTAAAAAAAAGAATCCAAACAGCCATCCCCAGATAGTCCCTCCTGACATTTCGCCCGGACCCGTCTCAGCACTTCCTGTTATCAACGCCAAAGCAACATAGGAAAGAATCAGTACCAGCAGCATGAAATTAACTTCAATCCAAGGGGATTTAAACATTTTTTTCATTTATTTACCTCCTGATAATTCTCCAGAACCAAGAGTTCTTAATTCTGGTAATTGTTTTTTTTTGTTAATCTGTCTTTGTATTTAAGGCCTGGCATAAAAATCATATTTTGACTTTTTACGAGACCATCAAATTTAAAATTATGTATAATATGTCTTTTATAATAATTTTTACCTAATTGGGGTTTCCACTGATCTGACCTTCTCAATATCCTTAACCATCTGGACTATCTTCTGTTGCAGTTTAGAAAGCTTCAAAGCTTTTTTATCAATTGGAACAATAACATTTGTAACAATACATTTGTAACAACAACATTTGTAACAACACATTTGTAACAACAACATTTCCTTTACTGGCTTTAGCATATAGTTCCTGCCCGGTTTCCGCAAGTATGAAATTTATCTTGGCCGACAGTAGATAATCTTCATTTGTCAGGTTTTCGTTCAGGCACTATTTATCTCTGTCATGGAGAAGAGAATAAAAAATATTAATCTGGATTTAAGGGGGAAAAAGTATGATGTAAATTAATAAATCCCGGATCTGAATTAATTAGGCCCCAAAATTACTTCATGGGGTTAATTAGAGGTGTCTGGAATCACAATAACAGGGCAGGGCGCATTGCCAATAACATTTTGGGTGACGTTTCCTAAAAGGAGTTTTCTGATACCTGTTCTACCATGAGAACCCATAACAATTAGATCAATTTCTTTATCTTTTGCTTCCTGTATAATATATTCATAGGGTTCTCCACCGAAATGAATGATTGTTTCGCATGGGATTTCTGCATCATCAACCATATCTTTAGCTTTATCTAACACAGCTCTTGCTTCTGCAGACATTTTTTCTACGAGTGCCGGAGCCACCTCCATCTGTTCAGGATAGAGGGCAACAACGCTGATGATAAAGATTTCGCTATTACATATGGCACCCAGGCTGATAGCTTGCTTAACTGCTTTGGTACCGAGCTTCGAGCCATCAACTGCTACAAGAATTCTTTCTCCCCTTGTGAGAGGGCATTCACAAACAAGTTTTGTCATAGTCATCTACCTTATATTTGTTTATTTAACATTAATTTAACATTAATTGGAACTTACTATTTTCAGCATGGGACGACCCCCCAGTCCAACCAAACCTATTGATTGCCATAATATAAGGGAAAATAACCTTAAGTCAAGATCCTGGATTTATTCATTAATCCCGATCTGCCCGGTTATATGTAAAAAAACACTTGCCGCTGATGAAAAGTGCCGTTGAAATGGACAATTCAAGTACTGCTAAAGAGAGCAGAAAATATATGTTGCTGTGAGCCAGACCATGTGATATCGTGCGATTCTAAAGTGGCTTCAACAGCCTCAGCCACTCTGGCAACGTTTACATGAGAAACAAACTTATTGCCCCGGCCTGTTATTTTAATCCATTGAACTTTTTTTTGTGTCAGTTTCACAGGCAAACCCATTGAATCAAAACTGCGTGGTTTATATCTGGATTCTGTTAAACTGGCAAATTCCCTTATCCATCCATAACTGTTGCCATTCGATTAATAATCTGTTAATAAGTTTTCAAAAACAGTAAAAGATTTTGACTGCTGATTCAGATGGCAATGGTAAAGCAAAAAAGTAAAACAAAAATTTTAAAGCAGAGAGGGAAAAAAAAGAGGGGTCTTCTTTTTTCTGTTGTTAAATGGTTTTTTATTCTCACTGTTTTAGCAGGTCTTCTAAGTTGTGCAGGTGTTGCAGGATTTTACTACTATCTGACTCAGGATCTTCCGAAAATAAATACTTTAAAAGATTACCGCCCTTCTACAGTTACAAGTGTATTTTCCGATGATGGCAGAAAAATTGGTGAATTCTATAAACAGAGAAGAATTGTTATCCCCCTGTCACAGATGCCCAAAGATCTGATTACAGCTTTTGTTGCTGCAGAAGACTCAAGGTTCAGAGAACATACTGGTATTGATCTGCCTTCCATCGTCAGGGCATTTATTAAAAATTTTAAGGCCGGCACTATTGTTCAGGGTGGTTCCACCATTACCCAGCAGATAACAAAATCTTTTTTGCTGACACCGGAGAAAACATATGAAAGAAAACTGAAAGAGGCAATTCTTGCATACAGAATTGAAAAAAAATTTACCAAAGATGAACTTCTTTACCTCTATCTGAATCAGATATATCTTGGGCATGGTGCATATGGTGTAGAGGCGGCGTCTGAAAATTATTTTGGGAAAAATGTCAAAGATCTTAATCTTGCAGAGTGTTCAATGCTGGCAGGTCTGCCCCAGGCTCCGAGCAGATACTCTCCCTTCAGGTTTCCCAAGCGGGCAAAACAGAGACAGATTTATGTGCTCAACCGTATGAAAGAAGATGGATATATCAGTAACCTTGAAGTAACAGATGCCATTGATTATAAACTTGATATACAACCTCGTAAAAACTGGTTTATTGAGAGAGTCCCCTGCTATACAGAGCATGTCAGAAGATATGTAGAAAAACATTATGGTGAAAATGCCATATACACCCAGGGTCTGCGGATTCACACAGCAGTGAATATTGAACTTCAGAAAACAGGGAGAGATGCCGTAAACAAAGGATTGATTGAACTTGACAGGCGGACAGGTTATCGAGGTCCCTTAAAAAATATTCCTGCGCTTCAAATAGAGAATTTCTGTGCTGAAATTTCAGATAAAATGGGAAATAAATTATTAGAAAAAGGGGTGACGTACCAGGGGGTCGTGCTGAATGTCGATGACGAAAATGGTCTTACCCGTGTAAGGGTAGGGGATTTTACAGGGGTCATTAAACTTGAAACCATGACGTGGGCACGAAAACCTGATCCTGAAATTGCCTATTATGAAACCGAGATCAAAAACCCTTCCCAGGTTTTCAAACCAGGTGATATCATTGAGGTTAAACTGCTGAATGATATTATTAAAGAGAGTGAGATAGAGTTTTTC
>CAYZCC010000011.1:1041-3946 GCA_964476805.1 uncultured Desulfobacula sp. | reverse complement strand
ATTGAAGCTGAAACAGGTCATGTGAAAACAATGATTGGCGGACGTGATTACAGAGACAGCCAGTTTAACAGGGCATACCAATCCCGACGTCAGCCGGGAAGTGCATTCAAACCGTTCATATACGCTGCTGCACTTGATAAGGGATATACAGCTGCAACGATGATTATTGATTCTCCTGTTGTTTTTGAGGATACAGAACGTGACTTTATCTGGAAACCCAATAACTATAAAAAGAAATTCTTTGGGCCGACCCTTTTTCGAGAGGCCCTTGTAAAATCAAGGAATATTGTAACCATTAAAATCCTTCAGGATATCGGGATAGATTATGCTATTAATTACTCCCGCAGGCTTGGTATTATATCCAATATGAATCGCGACCTTTCAATTGCTCTTGGGTCATCAGGACTCTCGCTGCTTGAAATTGTCAATGCCTATTCTGTCTTTTCAAATCTTGGATATTTGATAGAGCCGGTATTTATTACAAAAATTTACGATCGGGACGGGAATTTATTAGAGGCTTCAAAATTGATCCGTAAAAAAGTTATTGATATGAGTACTGCCTATATTATGACCAATATTCTGGAGAGTGTGGTCCAGTCAGGGACTGGATGGAGAATAAAGGCTCTCCAACGCCCGGTAGCAGGCAAAACCGGAACAACAAACAACCTGTTTGATGCATGGTTTATCGGATATACACCAAGATACACAACGGGTGTCTGGGTGGGACTTGACCAGGAAGCCCCTCTTGGGAAATCAGAGACAGGCTCCAGGGCAGCCAGCCCGATCTGGCTTGATTTTATGAAAAATATTTTAAAAGGCAAGCCTGCAAAAACCTTTAATGTTCCAGAGGGTCTTGTTTTTGCTAAAATTGATGCAAAAACAGGGCTGCTTCCCATAAAAGAGTCTGAAAAGACAATTTTTGAGTGTTTTAAAGAGGGAACCATACCAACTGAGCACACTCCCGAACCCGATACCGCATCAGATTCTGAAGAACTCTTTAAAAAAGGGATTTAGAAAAATGGATCCGGCTGTTTTAAAACCAGAGTGTATACCATAAAGAGAATTTCAGGTTCGTAAGACATTTTTGCCTGCCGTAAGCCCTGAATGCCGAGGTCCTGTTCTCTGTTGAGATATTTGCATTTTCCCTTAAGATATTTTGCTGTTTCATGATTGATGGCCTGGGCGACACCTTTAAATTTATAGCAGGATTTTTCAAAATGAATGTCATATGTGTCATGGTTCAGAGGGCTGAAAATGGAAAATGCTGTCAAATCATTTCCCAAAGTTAAAACCAGGCCTTCAAGGCCGATCTCTTCAAAATCATCAAACGCTTTCATCAATGCAATCTGTTCATTTTCAATGCCGGGTAAAAATCTTTCATGGCTGTTATAGATTTCATCTGCAAGAGTTTTTGCCTTCTCTTTGAATTTGCCAGACATCCGTTTAACTGAATAGTCTGGATAGGCCCTGCGAAATTGTGAAATGAGATTTCTTTTTTTATGAAGTTTTGGGCCCTTTAGATCGGTGAGGTTTTTTACAGAATAGATGTATTCTGCAGAATTCCTCTCCTTAATGACATGGTAGTATTGTTTGATTTCGGGATATTTTTCAAGATATTGCAAGGGAACAATACCAATTTTTGTTCCCAATCCCCTTTTTTTCATATCCAGTGAAAAATAAAAAAGCTCTTTTGGGGTCATCTCTTTGCCAAGTGGTAGAAAAGAGAATCTGTTCCCACTGTCATAGATCACAAGCCTGGAGTCATAAATACTCCAGATATTATGATATGTCTCCTGCCAGCAGTAAATGTTTGCAAAACTGTATTCGCAGGACAAGGGTTTGAATTTGTCAGCATAGCCCTGGATAATTTTTTTATCATTCAGGTGAATTGATTTAAAGTTTGAAAAATTTGATTCATGTTCCGTCATTTGAGCTGTTTCTGCTGAAAACATTTACTATCCCTATTAAGAGGTTTTGCAACTTTGCCGGATCTTTGCCAGGGCTCAGCTGTCAGGCCGGCGGTGTGATGAATGGGGACAACCTGTATCCATAGAAGTATTCACGGTATTGATACACTTGAAGCAAAAAATTATTTTTTTGTTACAGCCATTAATTTGGCCACTTCATCATCCACAGCCGGCAGTGCGCCTGATCCATATTTCTCTTCCAGGGAGGTTGCTGTATCAGCCTGTACTGAAAGCTCTTCCCACGCTTCAGCCTCTGTCTCTTCCTCAAGTACTGCTTGTTCAAGGTCATTGAGTTTTGATAAGGGTCCCTCATCAATATTAAATTTTGAGGATGCCATGGCCAACTCTTTTCTTACCTTTGCACCCTCCTTTCTGGCACTGAGACGGACCATATTACGTTCTGCAGTTGAAATTTTTGCCCTTGCACTGTTCAGGTTTGTCCGCAGGGTAGTGATCAGTTGCTGGTTTCTAACGATTTCCTGATTTAGAAAAGCAACCTGCTGCTGGGCTTCGGTTTTAAGTTTAACCGCTTCCCGGCAGTCAGATTCATTGCCTGCAACTGCTGATTTTTCAGCAAATCCCTGGTATTTTGTAACATCTGCCTGAGCAGATGTAATTTCTCGCTGGACGCGTTTATTGGAAGCCATTAACTGGGAAATTTTTTGTGTAAACTCCTTTACCTGCTTTTTTGAATCTTCGATGGCAAATTTCCCTTCACGAACCGGGTCAGAGAGATGTTTGGAAAGCTCGCTGTCTTTTCCCCTCAGCCACGACCCGATGGATTTTAAAAGTTTTGACATTGTTTTTCTCCTGTTATTTTCATTTGATTCGTTTTTAACTGACAATGCTGTCTTTTAACAACACAGGTACAACTGAAAGTGCAGACCACAGGCTCTCCACAGCAGAAATCAGCTCTTCCTGGGAGAGATCACCCATTG
>CAYZCC010000011.1:0-1031 GCA_964476805.1 uncultured Desulfobacula sp. | reverse complement strand
TTCTGCTGAACTGATTACTGCGAATGCATAGGGCCGAACCATGGTGTTGTAGTCCAGCAGGGAAAGCAGCACATGGGATATTTCCGTCTCCCTGATATCTCCCATCTGAGCCACCTGACAATTAATAACCACCTGGTTCTGCTCTTTATCAATGGTGAAGACAGATGTAAAAGGGACTGATTTCCCCCCTATTTTCATGGCCACGCCATGCGTATCCCTTGCGGTCTCATAACCGGTTGATTCCAGAACGGTTTCAATCTGTTCCAAACTCGTAATGTTTTCCATAATGTAATACTCCCTTGTGCGTTTGTATTTAAGGTCTGAATGAAAACCTGATACCCTAAAGGGCAGAAACAAATTCTTTCCCAATGCCGTAATCGGGCAAATCAGCGGTTTTCGGTCGGGTACTATTTATGCTTCATAGTATATCGATTTCTGTTGTTCCAATAGAGCAGCCGGGCATCAGTCTTATCAGCCCCCCTTCCTGGCCATAGGATCCGCCCAGTTCAAAAATAAGAAGCTCCGGGTTGTCACACAGTGTCTTTGCCTGATACTCCACAAGCGTCGCCATGAGGGTGCTATCCTCTTTTTGTACAGGGTCAGGTGTACAGTAGTAATGCATCTCCTGGAATTTTTTTTGATTGTATACATGAACTTGGCTGTTTTCAGCTTCTATATCTATCCGGCTTGCAAAATTAAGATCATTATAGACAAAATTGTCTGGATTGTCCGGGGTTTTGAACAGCCAGAAATATCCCTGGTCAATCATATCTTTTCTATTGCCGCTGGTAAACTGAGGATGCTCAAAATATACCCTGAGATCCATCTCCTGCTCTACCATTTTTACTGACATCCACAGGGTTTCGTGTACATCATCCAGCTGGAATAAATTCCACTGCACACGGCTGTTCAGTTCGTGGAGCCGGTAAATCTGTTTTACCATATAATCAATGCCGGAGACTCCTTTTCCTTTCTCCATGGCATCTTCAATGGCCTGTTTGTCTTTGAGCGTTATGGTTGAACCGGTTTTG
>CAYZCC010000010.1:2610-22343 GCA_964476805.1 uncultured Desulfobacula sp. | reverse complement strand
CCCCTTCAAATAAAGGGATTTTAAAAAGATATAAGAAAAAATTTTGACAAAACTAAAAATTGAAAAAGGAGAAAAAGATGAAAAAGATGAAAAAATTAATTGTTCTGGCCGCCTCTTTTGTTTTGGTTGCCACTTTTGCAATGACCGCTGCTGCAGCGGATTGGAATTTTTATGGTTCCGCACTTATTGAAACTTTCTGGACGGACTCTGAAACTATAGATACAGGCGAAAGTACTGATGGTTTTGATTTGAAACTGAACGGCGATTCACATATCGGTGCAAGCGTGAAAGTGAGTGATGAATTAAGTGGTAAATTTGAATATGGTACAGAAGTTGATTTGCGTCACCTTTACGCTGAATGGAATTTTGGCGCAGGATCTTTACTTGTTGGCCAGACGGACTCCCCTTTGTATATATCCTCCACCAGCACGATTGCTGGTGGTGACACTGGTGGTGGTGTCAGCAGTGGCCGTCACCCGATGTTAAGGTTGAAATTTGGTAATTTTGAAATGGCTGCTGTTGTACCTGAAGATAATGATGCTATTGACGGAGATAATACATACACTCTTCCTGCAATTGAAGCTTCATATGCACTATCCTTTGATCGTTTCAGCTTGAAAGCGGCTGGCGGATATCAAACCTATGAAACAACAGAAGATTCCGTCAATTATTATGATGTTGACGCTTATGTTTTGGCTCTGGGTGGTTCAGCTGAATTTGGAATGGGTTATATAAAGGGTAATGTCTTTACGGGTCAAAATGCAAGTAATATGATTAGTGTAAATGTTGACATAACAGATGCTTCAGACCCTGCAGCTCTTCCGATTGACACAGGTGATGACGGTGACATTGACGACGTTGATGACTTTGGTTACTTGTTAGTTGTCGGAGCCAAATTAAATGACATGTTCACCGTTGAAGCAGGTTACGGATATTCAGATTCACAAAGAGAGTCAGATACTGAGGAAAATGAAGTCTCTTCCTACTATCTCCAGTCAACTGTAACAATCGCTCCCGGCGTTTCTGTTATTCCTGAAATCTGTGTGATTGATGGTGATGAAGATGGCGAACAGGAAAAAATCACTTTTGGTGCCAGATGGAAGATCGATTTCTAAGGTGATGCGACCGCAGAACTGAAGTACAAAAACACCTGAATTTTTCAACTCCCGGTATGGATGGTCCATACCGGGAGTTTTTTATTTTTTCCGGGGACACCTAATTTAAATGATTGGCGTAATTTGCAATTCCCGGATCACCTGATTGTTTTCTTTCATACATAGGCTGGTGGAACAGACTTTGAATCTTTTGAATCAGTTATGTTACGACCCAAAAATTGCCAAAATCGGACTTTTTACAGGTTCATCAATTTTAACTGTCAAAAAAGGTGTTTCCATATTTTCCATCCGTAAGCATCATCGTCCTTTTCCAGACGGCGGTTTTTTATCAGATATTCAGGGTTCCGGCGTTTCAGCCGGTCTATATTTTTCTGCCTTTCCATCTCTATTTTTTCCCAGCTTCCTGTAATATGCCCAAAGACCTTTTTATTGATTGTGGCTGCCATACGGTCTGTTTTTTTAATCAGGTCATCCATCTTTTTTGAGTGTTCAAAAAATGCCATATATTTCTTTTTTTCAATATCATAGACTTTGGCATCAATACTGAATGAGCCGGACAATTCAGTCACAATGCAGGAGAGGGCAAAGTGGCTGCCGGTTTGATCTGAAATCTTTTTAATGAGGTTTGTTCTGGAGATGTTCTGGCTCTCTTTGGTAAGTTTTTTTATCCGGGCACCTGAAACCACCTCTACTTTTTGATTCCAGGAGAGACGGGTATCAAACATCTGTGCCATACCTTTTTTGATATAATTCAGGTCCTGGGTTGAATTGACATGAACCGGGAGAACCGCAATCCTCCTGACGGCTGTATCAGATGCAAAAGCCTGCCCGGGCAGCAAAGGGAAGGCGGCAATTAAAATAAAAATTACAGTTGTTATGCGGTAAATTGAAAGCGTATTTATCAAGGTGGAGATCTCCTTAAAGTCTGGTCTTTAAAAGTTGTGTTACAATTTTCGGGTCCGCTTTGCCACGGGTTTTTTTCATAACCTGCCCCATGAAAAAACTGAAAAGTTTGTTTTTCCCTTCCCTGTATGCAGTCACCTCTTCAGGGTTTGCTCTGATGATCTCATCAACCACTTTTTCAAGTTCAACATTGTCAGAAACCTGTTCAAGTCCCCTCTTTTTTACTATGCTTTCAGGGCTTTTCAGGCTTGATACCATCTCTTCAAATACAATTTTGGCAGTGTTGGTATTGATGGTTCCAGATTCAATCAGTGATAAAAGTCTGGAAAAGTTTTCAGCAGAAACAGGTGAGTGGCTGATGCTGATATTTTTTGCATTGAGCATGCCAAGCAGGGGGGTCATGATCCAGTTGGCCGCCTGTTTTTTATTGGTTAAAGAAGCCGCTGTCTTTTCAAAAAAGTCGGCAAGTTCAATGGAAGAGGTTAACACCGAGGCATCATCAGGACTCAGTTTATACTCTTTGGTGAATCTTGAAATCTTCTCATGGGGAAGTTCCGGCATTGTTTTAGATATTTTATCTATCCATTGATCGTCAATAATGAGCGGCACAAGATCAGGATCTGGAAAATATCTGTAATCATGGGCTTCCTCCTTGCCCCGCATGGACGTTGTCCTGTTTTTTGCAGGATCCCACAATCTTGTCTCCTGGATGACTCTGCTGCCTTCCTCCAGGAGACAGGTCTGCCGTTGAATCTCATAGCGGATTGCTTTTTCAACATTTTTAAAGGAGTTGAGGTTTTTTAATTCAGCCCGTGTCCCCAACTCTTTTACCCCGGCCGGTCTTAATGAAATGTTGGCATCACATCTGAAACTGCCCTGTTCCATATTTCCGTCGCACACATCGATATACTTTAATATGGCATGGAGTTTTCTTAAGTATGCACCCGCCTGGAGAGCACTCCTGATGTCCGGTTCACTGACGATTTCGATTAAAGGCACCCCTGTTCTGTTTAGATCCACCATACTTCTCATCCGTGCCGGGTCATGTATCAGCCTGCCTGCATCCTCTTCCATATGTATACGGGTGATCCCTATTTTTATTGAAGTGCCATTTTTATCTTCAATGTCAAGCCGGCCATGTTCTGCTATTGGCCGTTCATATTGAGATATCTGATACCCCTTTGGAAGATCTGGATAAAAATAGTTTTTCCGGTCAAAACGGCTCTCCGTGTTGATGGTGCAGTTTGTTGCAAGAGCTGTTTTAATGGCAAAAGATACCGCCTTTTTGTTTAAAACCGGCAGCATGCCCGGCATACCAGTACACACTGGACATGTATTGGCGTTGGGGGATTTTCCAAACTGTGTAGAGCAGGAGCAGAAGATTTTGGTGTCAGTCTTCAGTTGTGCATGGACTTCAAGCCCGATGACAGGTTCAAATTTCATATATTTCTCTTTTTCAATGCTCTTTGTTTATCAGCCGTCTGTTTTTTATACCCTGGATACCCATAGTAATCAATATTTTTTTTAAAATTTCTGAAGGACCGTTCAGTGGGAGGAATCTTACGAGTGGCCTTCAGGTTAGAGTTTGTAGCAATGTCCATCCTGGCGGATGTAAGGTGATCAGCCTGGAACGGGTATGTAAAATTTCACAAGGCAGATTTCCAGATAAAATGTAAGGATCCATTGACTTTTTGTCTTTCTGATGATTATATAATAAATATTTTTTTAAATTTGATAGTGAATAGAAAAAAACAGATTTCATAAGGATATATCAATGCTTCAATCAATTTTAATGATGGGGGGTCTGGGTGTTTTAATCGGCAGTGTTTTAGTGGTTGCGTCAAAAGCTTTTTATGTCTACGAGGATCCAAAGGTTTTAGCCATTGATGATGCACTTCCAGGAGCCAATTGCGGAGGATGCGGCTATCCCGGATGTCTGCCCAATGCACAGGCTATTGCCGATGGCGTTCAGAGTGTTAACTCATGTGTGGCAGCAGGTGATGATGTTGCCCAGGCTATTGCGGCAGTCATGGGCGTTGCAGTGGTTGACAAAGAACCGGAATTTGCAGGGCCTGGATGCGATTATGGCAATGATGAAGCAGATATGGAGTATAAATATTTGGGTCTGACAGACTGCAGGGCCGCTTCACTTCTGTTTGGAGGAATGAAAACGTGCAGAATCGGATGCCTTGGACTGGGTACCTGTGTAAAAGCCTGCCTTTTTGATGCCTTGACCATTGGCAGTGACGGCCTGCCCAGGGTTGATCAGGAAAAGTGTACAGGCTGCGGCGCTTGTGAAGAGGTCTGCCCCAAAAATATCATCAGGCTGACCTCTGTGACACGAAGGATCATGAGAGAGTATACAGATGAGGAGTGCATCACCCCCTGTCAAAGGGCATGCCCCACGGGTATTGATATCAAAGAGTATATAAGATTGATCGGTGAAGGAGATTACACAGGCGCTATCCAGGTGATAAAAGAGAGAAACCCATTTCCAAGTGTGATCTCACGTATCTGTCCTGCAGAGTGTGAATCCAAGTGCAGAAGGCTTTTACAGGATGATTCCGTTGCCATCAACCATCTGAAACGTTTTGTATGTGACTATGAAATGAACATGAATAAATTGTCACTGCCATATAAAGCACCTTTAAGCGGGAAAAAGATTGCAGTTATCGGCGGCGGCGTTCAAGGATTATCCGCTGCATTTTTCAGTGCAAGGCTGGGGCATGAATCCACAGTTTTTGAAAGCACTGAGTCTCCTGGCGGAATTCTTCGCCAGGCAATTTCCAGAGAGAGGCTCTCCATGGATGTCCTTGAGTGGGATATTGAAGGTGTAAGAAAGATGGGTGTAGAGATTAAAACCAATACAACCGCTGGCAGAGATTTTACCATTGACTCGCTTTTAAAAGAGGGATTTAATGCCGTGTTTACCGCAACCGGCGGCTGGGATTCCAGGCTGCTGCGACAGGATATAGATAAGACTGCCAAAGTTTTTCCAGGCACATTTCTTTTAATTGATCTTTTAAGAAGTACAACAGATAAAAATCTGGATGTTTCATCGGGAGAGCGTGTGGTAATTGCCGGCAGTGGGAATAAGATCCTGTCAAATGCTGTGGAGATCTTAAAAGAAAATGGTGCTGGAAATATAGCGGTCATTTTAAGAGAATCCGCAGATGACGCTTCGCTTGACCCAGAAGGCATGGATCAACTCATTAAGGCAGGCGTGACCATAATTTACCATGCAGGAATTACAAAGGTAATGGGTGAAGACGATCAACTCAAAGCCATTGAATACACCAGAATTGCCACCGGCGAAAAAGAGATCATTAAAACAGATACACTGATAATCGGTTCTGGAAGATTTCCTGAACTTGTATTTATACCCACCGCTCCAGAAGATTCAGATGATGATGCATCTCCTGAGACGCAGGAGGCGGTTGAAGATGCAGGGCCCCTGGCCTGGGAGGGTGTGGAACTTTTAAAGAAGCCGGATTCAAACAGAGAGCTGGGTCTGCTTTCAGACCAGGATACGATCACTGAATATGCTTCTGCTGTCGCCGCCATTAATGGCGGCAGAAAAGCGGCTGCAACCCTTCATCATCTGATGTATGGAATTCAATATCAGGAAACCTCAAAAATTATAACAGAAAAAACCTCTCTTCAGGATGTCACCTCATTGAAACGTGTTGCGCCTGCGCCAAGAAACATTCTGATACCGCGCCAGACAAGAAAAGAGTGGCTGGATGAATTTTCAACTGGATTCTCCACAGATAAAGCACATACAGAAGCTGAAAGGTGTTTAAGGTGCGGCCTCATCTGTTACGAAAAAAGTTGAGAGCAAACCAGGAGGAGACCGCGAAGCGCTTCCGGTAGTGCCAAGAACAAAAGACGATAATGCTGGGAAACCTGCCGGTCAGGCAGATCTATCCAAATACTTTTTCAAGGTTAGGAACAATCTGTTTTTTACGACTCATTACATTATCAAGCCAGGCTTTTCCATTGAAGGGGGCCGCTCCAAATGCTTTTTCAACCACTGACTCATCATCGGAAGCAATCAAAAGCTCTGTACCCTCTTTCATGATATCTGTGAGCATAAGAAATACGCTGTGGTGGCCTTTCTGCTCTTTCAGTGTTTGAATATCTTTTTTAAGATCTGCCTTTATACCATCAACAATTGAGAGATCGACAAGTTCAAGCTGTCCAACACCCACACCGCTGCCTCCCATATTAAAATCCTTGTAGTCACGCAGGACAAGATCGCGCACAGGAGTCCCTTCCACAGCAGATTTTACTTTGAACATTTTAATGCCAAGGGTTTCCAGGTCATTTTCGCCACATATCTCAGAAAGAGCGGCACATATTTTTTTATCTGTATCCGTACAGGTGGCTGATTTAAAAATTACTGTATCAGACAAGATTGCGCAGAGCATTATACCTGCAAGATCTTTTGGAATTTCAATATCAAAATATTTATACATGGATGCAATAATGGTACAGGTGCATCCCACAGGCCATATCCAGCATTCCAGGGGCTGGTCTGTAGTGATATCTCCAAGCTTGTGATGATCGACTATGCCGAGAATATTTGCCTCACCAATGTCATCAGGGCTCAGTACAAGATCAGAATGATCCACAAGGTACAAGTCTTTTCCAGCATATGCAGTCACAACATCAGGGGGTGTGACACCGAATTTTTCAAGTACAAATGTTGATTCAGGATTGAGTTCGGCCTGTACAGCAGGTGCAATATCTTCACCAAGTTTTTTTTTAAGGTTGCAGAGTGCAATTGCTGCACAAACTGAATCAGTGTCCGGGATTTTGTGTCCTACTACCAAAGCGGTCATTAAATTACCCTCCTAAATTTTTAAGTCTTGTTTCTATCGCTTGATGATCCATGAACTATTATGATCATCTGGTGTTTATCCTTTTTGGGTACCGCCATGCAAAAATAGTGCTTTTTACATAAGAGATTTTATATGCCTAATTACTAATATTGACAAGGAAAATTTTAAATTTATCTCTATTTTGCCATCACATTGATGACCCTGATGACCCGTGCCAATAGGATTGCCTTCTGCTGAATATTGATTGATTAAATGCAGGTTTTGCAGATTTTACAATCGATCATGGGGCAGGGGGCAGACTGTTTTTCATTTTTGGCTTTTAAAAATTCACTGGCAAGGAATTTTTTTTTTACACGGTTGTCAAGAAAATCCCATGGAAGGGGATCCGTAACACTTTTTTCTTTATATATAATTGAGTGACAATACGCTTTGTATTTTCGTATGGCTGACGGCCACCCCTCTTTGAAAGCAGATTCAATGATATCAGCGGTTCTTTGATCACCACGGGACAAGAGAGCATGGATTCTGGCTTTTTTCAAAGATTTAATCTTCATATTTATGTTGGCGGTTTTTTTTAATCCCTGCCTGATTATATCAATCTTTTTCTTTAACCTGTTTTCATCCTCCATGGCTGCCCATTGAAAAGGGGTGCATGGTTTTGGGATAAACGGATTGACACTCAATGTAATGGTGCCAATTTTTCTCTTTTTTCTGGATTCTTCCAGGAAAACAGTTTTAATTTTTTTTGTTAACTCAACCATATCATGTACGTCCTGCATCTGTTCAAAGGGAAGCCCTATCATGAAATAAAGCTTTATATTAATAATACCGGCACAAATAATCTTTCTGACGGCATTTATTATATCTTTTTGATCCATATTTTTATTGATAATTCTGCGCACTCTTTTTGACCCGGCTTCCGGAGCAAGGGTTACCGTTTTGATGTTTGACTTTGAAAGTGCAGTTATCAATTTATTATCCAGTTTATCTGCCCTGAGGGATGAAAATGAGAGTTTCAATTCGTGTGTCAGGCCATAGTCGCAGATAGCTGTCATATCAGGGTGATCAGCAATGGCAGAACTGACAAATCCAATTTTATCTGTTTTTCTGGCAGCTTTAGCAATGGCGGCAATGATATTTTCTGCAGGATAGATTCTGGGTGGGCGGTAAATAAAACCTGCACTGCAGAATCTGCATCCATGGGGGCACCCTTTAAGGGTTTCAATAAGGAAAGTATCCTTAAAAGCAGTATCTGCTGTCAGAACAGAAGTGCCGCTTGTGACTGTTTCAAGATTCTCCAGATATTGTACCTTGATACGTTTTGGTTTTTTACTTGAACCGGTCTGCCCATGCTGTAATCCTTCTCTTGTGTCTCTCTTATCCGATTCATTGCAGGGAGTGTATGCCCCTGGAACTTTTTTTTCAAGGGTTTTTAAAAAAGTCTGCCGGCTGTTTTTTTTCAAGTATTCAGTGAAAAAGGGTTTTAAAAGTTTTTCAGCTTCACCAAGGAGGAAACAATCAATAAAGGGGGCAATCGGTTCCGGGTTTAAAAAGCAGGCGACTCCCCCGGCAATCACCAGGGGGTGGATGTGGTTTCGATCAGATGACCGCAGGGGGATGCCTGTCCTTTTAAGGAGCTGCACAAGGTTTAAAAAATCGTTTTCAAATGAAATTGAAAACATGATTATATCAAAAGCGTCAAGTCTTAATCCGGTTTCAATACTTTTCGGGTATTTTATATCCTTTTTTTGTCTGGACCAGAAAACCCGCTGGCATGACACAGACTCCAATCTGTTTGCAAGCTTGTAAACTGTCTGGAAACCAAGACTTGACATGCCTGCCCTGTAGGTGTTTGGATAAACAAGGGCGGTTTTTATCAAACCGTTTCCTTTTTTAATAATGGCGCCAGTTTCAATACGGTTTTGTAAACCATTAGGATGGAAAGGTTTAAACCGCTTTTTCATTCATCATTCACTCTTTACAATTCCCCATTCATTCCTGTCCCATGATTCCTGTCCCAAAACTTGTATCTCACATCTCAATCCGCTTTTTTTCTAAGAAATGTCGGGACCTCCAGGTCGCCATTGTCAGATGCCATTGTTGAGTGACCACTTGGCATGATGTCATTTCCAACCACTCTTTTTTGTGTCACAACAGCTGGATTGTCAAATCTATTCCGGTCTGCACGTACTTCCTGGGTTGGACTCCGGACATGGCCTCGGGAAATGGATTCACCTTCCTTATTTACACTTCTTTTTACCGTTTGTGGCTGCTGATATCCAGGTGTCTGGGCAGCCGGCTCAAACGAATGAATATCCGTGTATTTTTCAGGCCCGTCAGAGTCAATACCTGTGGCAATGACCGTAATTCGCATCTCATCGCCAAGATCTTCATCAAATGTCTGACCCCAGATGATCTCAGCTTCGTCTCCAACTTCATCATGAATTCTGTCAGATGCTTTTGCCATCTCTTCAAGGGTAAGATCAGAACTGGATGTTATATTTATCAATACACCCTTTGCTCCTGAAATGGATATGCCTTCAAGAAGAGGATGTGAGATAGCTTTTTCAGCCGCCTCAACTGCACGGTTCTCACCTGAGGCAACACCAATACCCATCAATGCTTTACCCGCTTTCTCCATGGTGGTCCGTACATCAGCAAAGTCAAGATTGACATGCCCGGGCATCATGATAAGATCAGTGATACCTTTTACAGAGTGATGCAGGATTTCATCCGCTTTGAAGAACATATCAATCATTCTGGCACCCTCGGGAGCAATTGTCCGGAGTCTGTCATTGGGAATTGTAATCACTGTATCTGTTATCCCGTGAAGGTTCTCAAACCCCTTAAGCGCCTGCCTTTCTCTCCTTTTACCTTCAAAAGAGAAGGGTTTTGAAGCAACTGCTACCGTCAGAATGCCCAGTTCTTTGCAGATTTCTGCAATGACAGGGGCCGCACCGGTTCCTGTACCACCGCCAAACCCTGCTGTAATAAAAACCATGTGGCTGTCTTCAAGGGCATGCCGCAGTTCATCCATGTTTTCCAGAGCAGCCTCCCGGCCTTTGTCTGGATCTGCACCTGCGCCAAGGCCTTCAGTCAGCTCTTTTCCAATCTGGATTTTCACTTCAGCTCTGGAGGCATCGAGTGCCTGCACATCTGTGTTGGCAACAATAAATTTTACACCTTGCAGTTTTGCATCAATCATGTTGTTTACGGCGTTGCCACCGGCACCGCCCACACCAATAACTTTTATTTTTGCTGAATTTTCATTTTCTATATAAGAAAAAGCCATCTCCACCTCCTGTAAAATATCATATTATCTCTTTAAACCACTGTTTCATTGTGTTTAGTATTCCTTTGAAACCTTTACCCTGTATCTCCTTAAATTCTGTCTGGCTGCTCGCTTTTGAGCCAAAAATTACAAGCCCGACTCCAGTGGCACAGGCTGGATCTTTAACTATATCTTTTAACCCGCCTATTTTATTCGGCTCTCCAATGCGCACCGGCACATCAAAGACAGATTCAGCAAGCTCACTGATCCCGTCAAGAGCTACGCTGCCCCCTGTTAAAACAAATCCGGCTGGAAATGTGTTTTCAAGACCATTGGAGAACAATTCTGTTTTTAACAGTGAAAAAATTTCTTCAACCCTGGGTTCAAGAATTTCAGCCAGAATTCCTTTGGGGAGTTCTTTCGGGTCCCGTCCGCCAACTGCAGGCACTTCGATGGTGGTGTCTTTCTTGGCATTTTCCGGAATACAGGTGCCGTGTTCAATTTTAATCTTTTCAGCTTCCGGCAGAGGGGTTCGCAATCCAACGGAGATATCATTGGTCAGGTTATTCCCCCCAAGGGTGAGTTCAAAAATAAATTTCAGGTTATTATCCTTAAATACGGCAAGGTCCGTGATGCCTTCTCCCATGTCAGCGATTGCACACCCCAGCTCTTTTTCTTCCTGTGTCAGAACAGCTTCTCCAGAGGCAAGGGAATCAAGAACAATATCACAAACCTCAAGACCTGCTTTATTGCAGCACTTAACTATATTCCTGACCGATGATACAGCACCCGTAATAATATGAATTTTAGCTTCAAGCCTTATAGCGGTCATGCCAACCGGGTTTTGAATGGATTCCATCTCATCCACAATAAATTCCTGGGGAATGACATGAAGGATCTCTCTGTCTGTTGGAATAACAACCGCTTTGGCAGCATCAATGACACGGTCAACATCCATTTCAGTTATTTCACGGCCTTTAATGGCAATAATGCCATGGGAATTGAGTCCTTTAATGTGATTGCCTGCAATGCCAACATAGACAGATGAAATATCACATCCTGCCATGAGTTCCGCCTCTTCAACGGCCTTTCTTATTGAATCAACTGTGGATTCAATATTGACAACTGAACCTTTCCGAAGCCCGGTGGATGGATGAGACCCTAAGCCAATGATATTGATCTCATCTTCAAGCACCTCGGCTGCAATGGCACAGATTTTTGTTGTGCCAATATCCAGTCCCACAATTATTTTTTCATCTTCCTGCAAATCAGACCCCCTTTGTTAAATTGCCGTGCAGCGCATCATTGAGCTTGGTTTTGATAAATACTTTTTCAATATTAAAAAGATCTATTGTGCGGATTGTTCTTTCAGGAAAGTTTTTATCAATATACTCACTTATTTTTACAGCTTTATTGAGCTTTGCTTTAAATTGACTGAAACCCAGATTTATTTTCACTGTTTTTTGAGTGTCTAACGCGTTGTTATTATAGATATCATTGGTTTCAATGCTGATACCTGAGGTTTTATCTGCTCTTATTCGTTTTGTATTGTTTAAATTAACGGTTTTGAAAAACGCCATGACACAGTTAAACAGATCGCTGTTAAACGTATACCCATGATTTGATTTTTTCAGGGTGACGCCGGTGACAACCGGTACATCTTTGATGTTGTCTTTTTGCGGATTGTATTCTTTAAAAGGGTTGCCATCGGTATTGATTAAAATATCTGACAGATTTGCAATTTTAACTATTGCAAGCGGTCTCTCTTCAGTAATTGATACGATAAGCTTCAAGGATAAGCTTCGTTTAATATCGACAGATTTGACCCAGGGATGGGAAACAATGCGTTTTTTTGCAGTGGATAGATTCATCTGGAAAATATTTTTACTGCCGTCTATATCGGCAAGTTTCAGAAGCGCATCTTCAGAAGTGTGTTTTGTACCCGAGATCTCTATGGTTTTAATGTTCAGGAAATCAGTCTGGGTAATAAAATCGTATATAAAGATTAACCCAAGGCTTAAAACAGTGATGGATACAACTATCAGGATGCATTTAAGACAGCAATAAGAAGCCACAGCGATTGTTAAGGACTCTGTTTCTGCCGGACTCTTTTTCACTCTTTCAGGAGGGTATCTGTTGTTTCTGAATTTTTTATTCACCCGCAATCCTCACTTCCGTTTCAAGTTTAATCTTGAATTTCTCAAACACTATTTTTTGTATCTGCTCTTTTAACAGGAGAATATCCTGGCAGCTTGCATCTCCCAGGTTTACAATGAAATTGCCATGTTTTTCCGAGACGGCGGCGCCATTGACCTTCATTCCCTTTAGTCCTGATCTGTCAATCAGTTCTCCAGCAGATCTGCTGCCGCGGGCAGGGTTTTTAAAAAAACATCCCGCACTTGCAAAAGAGACGGGCTGACTTGCATTTTTTCTATTTAAATGGTGTTTAAATATCTGTTCTATCTGTTTTTGATCTCCCTTTTTCAATGTGATTGCCGCCGAGACAATAATTCCTTTCAGATAAAGGTGTCGGTACGAAAAATTTAAAAGGTTGGCTTCAATGGTTTCCAGCTCAAGAGTGTTATGGTTCAACACTTCAATGGATTTGACAACGGTTGACATCTCACTGGATTTTGTTCCGGCATTCATTTTAATGGCGCCCCCGATGGTACCCGGTATCCCGGCAGCAAACTCAAGACCTGTAAGGGTGTTATTTATTGCAAACCGGCATATTTTTGACAGTCTCTCTCCTGCACCGGCAATAATGGTCATTGTGCTGGAATCTGTATCAATGAGATCTATTTTGGATTTCAACTGTTTTGTAATAACCACAAGGCCCCGTATGCCTTTGTCTGAAACTAAAATATTGGTACCCCCTCCTAAAAGAGTGATCGGGATGCCAAGCTTACGGGCTTTCAAAATTAAATGCTTCAATTGCCTGCTGTCTTCAGGAAGAGCAAGAAGGTCTGCGTTACCGCCAACTTTAAAAGATGTGTAATTTTTCATTGGCTCATCAACAAGAAGATTAAACTCCTGAAAAAGTGTTGAATATGGTTTGACCGCCTTTTTTATCATGATGCCTTTTATAATATCTCCAACAGAGTTTCGCCAAGCGTATGGATATCTCCTGCACCCAGGGTTAATACGAAATCGTTTTTTTTAATCTTGTGGGTGATTATGGATAGAGCCTGTGTAAAATCCGGAGCATAGTTTACATCTCCATGACCGTGTTCCTGTATACCTTTACACAATTTTTGCGAATGAACTTCTTTAATTTCCTTTTCACCTGCCGCATAAATGGGGAGCACAATGAGAATATCAGATTGATAAAAAGAGCGGGTAAATTCATGAAATAACCCTTGAGTCCTTGTATACCTGTGCGGTTGGAATACGACTATCAGGCGCTTATTACTGTAGCTCTCCCTGACTGCTGCAAGGGTTGCCATGATTTCTGTGGGATGGTGGCCATAATCATCCATCACTATAATACCCTTTTTCTCTCCTTTTATTTCAAGTCTTCGTTTTACACCTTTAATTGATTCCAATGCCTCTTTAACTGTTTTAAAATCAATGTTGAGTTCAATAGCTGAAGCAATTGAGACAAGCGCATTGGAAATATTGTGTTGCCCTGCAATATTCAAATTGATTTCACCAAGGAGTCTATTGTGGTGAAATACTTTGAAAAAACTTTTGCTGTCTTTAAGTGAAATATCTCTGGCTTGTAAATCAGACTGGGCGGTCATGCCAAAAGTGGTATATCGCACCTTGACCCTTGGAAGTATATTTTGAATATGCTCATTATCAAGGCAGAGAATTGCAAGACCGTAAAAGGGCACAGAGTTTATAAACTGTACAAATTTATCTTTGATATCTTCAATATCTTTGTAAAAATCCAAATGTTCGAGATCAATATTTGTAACTGCAGCAATGGCAGGGGCATATTTTAAAAAAGATCCGTCACTCTCATCTGCTTCAGCCACTATGAAATCCCCTTTGCCATGCAGGGCATTGGTATCAAGATCTTTAAGAAGGCCTCCGATAATGACTGTGGGGTCTAATCCGGCGGTATTCAGGATTTGAGCAATCATGGAGGTGGTTGAAGTTTTACCGTGGGCTCCTGATACGGCTATGGAATATTTGATACGCATCAATTCAGCAAGCATTTCAGCTCTTGGTATAATGGGAATTGATAACTCTTTTGCCTGAATGACTTCCGGGTTTTCCTTTGCAATGGCAGTGGAAGTCACCACAACATCTGCCGTTTTTACCTGCTCTTTGCGGTGTCCCTTAAAGATAACGCCGCCTTTTTTCTCGAGACGCTCTGTAATGTGGGAGAGTTTCAGATCTGATCCTGAAACCTTATATCCAATGTTGATGAGAAGTTCAGCAATACCACTCATGCCAATACCGCCGATCCCGACAAAATGAATATGGTAATCTTTTTGATACATGTTTAACCTGTTACATTTAAAATGTGAAAAGCAATTTTTTCATCAGCATCCGGCATGGCCAACCCTTTTAAGCCTCTGCCCATACTTTTCAGCCTCTCTTTGCTGTGTACCAACGCTTCTATTTTTTTTTTCAAAACTTCTCCTGTCAGATCCCTCTCATGGAGCATGATGGCACCCCCCTCTTTTTCAAGGGTTTTTGCATTAATAGTCTGATGGTCATCTGCAGCATATGGGAAGGGTATTAAGATAGCCGGCAGTCCCTGTGTGCAGATCTCTGCAATTATTCCAGCTCCCGCCCTTGTAATCACAATATCTGACACTTTTTGAACTTCTGGCATGTCATGGAAAAACGCACGGGCATTTGCACTGATTTTCAGGTGTTTATACTTTTCTTTTATAAAGGTCTCTTCACTGATACCGGTTTGATGGATAATATTGAATCTCTCTTCTGGGCGTTCCATTAATTCAAGTGCATCCATAAATGCATTGTTAATACTTACGGCTCCCTGGCTTCCACCGGTAACAAGAAGGGTGAATCTGTCCGGGTCGTAGCTGTCTAAATTCAATGGATATCCAGTTTGTCTGTTGGTGGTTCTTCTTACAGGATTTCCCACATATTTTACCTTGGGGTTGCTGCCAAAACCTTTTGTATCCTTAAATGATGTGAAAATCGTGTTTGTAAATTTTGAAAGTATTGAGTTGGTCATTCCAGGATAGGCATTCTGTTCCTGAATAGCTGTTGGAATGCGAAACATCCATGCAGCCATAATCACAGCAAATGATGGAAAGCCACCCACACCCATGACAAAATTGGGTTTAAATGTCCTCATGATTATCAGGGAGTGGATAAGAGAGATAAGAATAACAGAGGCAGCAAAAATTTTATCAAAAATATTTCCTCCCTTAACGGGTTTTGAATAGATTGCTTTATGGGCATAACCGTATTTTTCAAGCGTTTGAATTTCAAACATCGCACGGGTTCCAACAAAAAGAGTCTCTGCTCTTTTATCTGTTTTTTCAAGGACTCTTTCAAGTGCTTGTGCAATGGCGATCCCGGGAAAGAGATGGCCGCCTGTTTTGCCGCCGGCAATAATTATGCGAAGTGTTTTACTCATAATTTCTTGAAGCTCCGATATTCATTAAGATGCCCATGGCAGCCATGTTGGTCACAAGAGATGTCCCACCATAACTGATAAATGGCAGGGTGAGACCCTTAGTGGGAAGGACTCCCAGGGTAACCCCGGTATTAATCATCACCTGAATGCCAATATAAATTGTAAGGCCTGTTGCTGTAATGGTTCCAAATAGAGTTTCTGACTCTTTGGCTATCTGGGTGCCTTTTAACAGTAAAATCAGATACAGTGAAAGGATAGTTATCACGCCGATCAATCCAAGCTCTTCACCAATAATGGCAAAAATAAAATCTGTATGCGGTTTTGGAAGATAATGCATTTTCTGCATGCCAAGACCGATTCCTTTGCCAAAAATTCCCCCTGACCCAAATGCTTTTAAAGAGTGGGTAATCTGGTATCCAGTGTTGTAAGGGTCATCCCAGGGATTGAAAAAGGAGAGAATCCGTTCCATCCGGTATTCCACCTTAAAGACAAGAAAGTAGATCAAGGGGATAAACAGAGGTGTTGGAGAGAGAAGATGGCGTATTTTAACCCCTGCAGTAAACATCATTCCCCATGTTATTATCCCCAATACAACAATGGTTCCAAAATCAGGCTGAATAATTATAAAAGTGGCAAAAACAGTAAAAATAAATGCATGGGGGAAAAAGCCCACGAAAAAGAGTTTAATCATCTCCTGTTTTTTAGAAAGAGAGTATCCAAGAAAAATAATCAGGGCAAGCTTTGCAAACTCCGCAGGCTGAAAAGTGAAACCACCCAGATTCAGCCATCTGTGTGCACCCCCCGCCTTGACGTTCAAGGCGGGAACAAGAACTGCCACAAGCAGGGCAATGGCAGAAAAAAGTATAATATATGCAAAGCTCTTGTAAAGTTTATAGGGAAAAGAGGCCGTTACAAACATGATGCCAAGGCCTATCAGGCAGAAAACAGCCTGTTTTTTCACGTAAAAATATAGATTATTATGGTTTTCCATGCTGATGGCACTGCTTGCTGAATAAACCATTACAATCCCTATTCCTGAAAGCAGAATCACAGGGAAAAGAATGCTCTTCTCACTTAGAAAAGGGTGAATATGTTTTATGGGTTCACTCACAACCGGCTTCCAGCTGTTTTACACAATTAATAAAATCATCTCCTCTCTGCACATAGCTTTCATACATGTCAAAGCTTGCACAGGCTGGAGATAACAGCACAATGTCATTTTTTACAGCTGCGGCAAAAGCTTCCTGCACGCCATTTTGCATGGTCTTCACTATTTTTACAGGGCAGATCTTTTTAAAAGTGTCATAAATTTTCCTGGCGGTCTCTCCCATGGCAATAATGGTTTTAACCCTTGAATCCAAATGAGTTATAAGAGAAGAGAAGTCGGTTCCCTTTTCCCTGCCGCCGAGAATGAGAATGATATTGCTTTTAAAACATTCAACCGCTCTGATAACCGCATCTATGTTGGTTGCCTTTGAATCATTATAAAAGGAGACGCCTTTTACTTTTTTGATAAATTGAATCCTGTGGGAGAGATTTTTAAAGGTTTTGATACCCTTTAAGATACCGTGAAGATCCGCTCCCATGGCAAGAGAGGCAAGTGCAGCAGCAGCAATGTTCTCCCTGGAATGGATTCCTGTATATTGAGTTAAATTTTCTGTGGATATTCTCTCCAAGTGACCTTTCAGTTTAATCTCAATATCTTTCTGATTAATTGTGGCATGGCATTGATCAGATTGATTGATATTGCCCTTCTTAAGATGTTTGGATGAAAATGTAAAAAGTTCTGATTTTATGTTTTTTGATTGTTCTTCAAATCCCTGAATGGATTGATTGATAACAGCCTTGTCGGAAAAGTTCTGATTTTTAAAAATGGACCATTTGGACGTTGTGTAATCCTTTAAATTATCATAGCGGTCAAGGTGATCCTCTGCTATATTTAAAAGAACGCCGACATCTGGTTTGAATTTTTTTGCAATATCCAGTTGAAAACTTGAAATTTCAGCAACAATAATTTCTGCTTTTCTTTCTGCCATTAAGGATTCCACCAGGGGAGTTCCAATGTTGCCTCCCACAAAAGGAGTTATTCCGCTTTGTTTCAGCATGTCACCGATCAGGGTCGTGACGGTGGTTTTTCCGTTGGTTCCTGTAATGGCAATGACTGGAATATGATTGTATTTTGTGAAAATATCCAGCTCTCCTGTTATATTCACCCCTCTGTGTACAGCCGTTTTTATGAATAAAGTGTTCAGGGGAATCCCGGGACTTGGGATCATGGATTCTGCCTGGTTAAAGGTTTTTTGATCGTGAAAACCAATTTGAGTTTTAATGCCAATCTCATTGAGCTCTTTTGCAATATCAGCTTTGGATTCGTCAATATCAGTGACCGTTACATTTTTGCCCCTGGATTTTAAAAACCTGGCCATGGAGACGCCGGATGTGCCAAGGCCGATTACAAGAAAATATGGGAAATCTGTTTCAACCATCTTAAATCACCTTATTTTCAATGTACTCAATGAAATTAATGCCAGAGTGATCGATACGATCCAGAACCTGACAATCACCTTTGATTCATCACACCCTTTAAGCTCAAGATGGTGGTGCAGGGGTGCCATCATGAAAACTCTCTTTCCGTTTGTAAATTTAAAATATAATACCTGGATAATGACGGATAAGACTTCCACCACAAACAATCCACCCACAATAAGCAGAAGAATTTCCTGTTTTGTGATCACAGCGATGGTGCCGAGGATTGCACCAAGGGGAATAGCGCCTGAATCACCCATAAAAATCTGTGCAGGGTATGAATTAAACCATAAAAATCCAAGGCCTGCTCCTGCAAGTATGCCGCAGATAACTGCTGTTTCACCGGCGGCAGCAATATATTTTACATGGAGATATTCAGCTATTTGAACATGGCCTGCAACATATGCAAAGAGCATATAGGTTGAAGCGGCAACTATGTATGGCCCAATGGCCAGTCCGTCAAGGCCATCGGTCAGATTGACAGCATTGGAGGTGCCCACAATAACAAGAGTAGCAAAGGGAATATAAAAAATACCCAGATCAGGAGAGACATCCTTTAAAAAAGGAATGGTCAGTCTGGAATTAAAATCCGGGCATTTATAAATCAGATAACTGATAATAAAACCGAAGAGTATCTGAATGAGAAATTTACCTTTGGCAGTCAACCCCATATTCCTTTTTTTAACCTGCATGAGATAATCATCAATAAATCCGATGACTCCAAAAAACATCAAAGTCAGAAGAAGGATATTTACATAATGGTTCGACAGATTTCCCCATATTGCAACGGATACAAAAACGGCAGAAAGAATCAGTATTCCCCCCATTGTCGGCGTTCCCTGTTTGGCAAGGTGGGAGGGCGGCCCATCGGTCTGGATTATCTGTACTATCTGCATCGAGGAGAGTTTTTTAATGACAAAGGGTCCAAAAATAAAGCAGATCAGAAAAGCAGTCAACCCGCCATAAATAGTCCGGAACGTGATATAGCGGAATATATTAAAGAGTGTGAAATCAATATGATATGGATATAAAAATTCGTAAAGCATCGTTTAAATCCTATGTCGCCTTTTTTTGTTTTATTGTTTTCATATGAACGGTTATTCTCTCCTTCCCAGATCCTCTTTCAGGAGAATAAGCAGTGGAGTTGAATTCTTTTTTGTCATTCACCCGGTGTCTCTCCTTAAAGTTTTTCATGATCCTCCCTCAAAGAAATTGACTGATAAATTTTCTTTAAGTCCCTTAATAACGGTTTCCATTGCCATACCTCTTGAACCCTTAATAAGAAGCCAGGTATTATTATTTATATTTTCCACTACCTTTTGAACTATTTTCTCTTTTGATCCATGAAAAATGTTTTTTAACGGGAAGTGGTTTTCCAGTGCACCTTTCATTGTGTATTCCCCCTGGGGGCCGTAAATAAACAGTTTGTTGATCCCAAGCAGGGCTGCTTTTCGGCCAATTTCCCAGTGAAGCCTTTCTGACTCTTTTCCAAGCTCCAGCATGTCTCC